>CASDWO010000110.1 GCA_949284575.1 uncultured bacterium | reverse complement strand
TTTCTAAAATTAAATTTCAGTTAAATAAATTATTCATTGCAATTTAGTTTTAGAAATAGTATTAATAAAAAAACAATAAGCTTTTCTAATACTAAATTTCACTTTACTCCAAAACTGAAATTTAACTTTAAAATTAAGGTATCATTTTATTATCATCTATTATTTGTAAAGGTTTATCTGTTAGTTCCCTTAAAATGTTCATGCCAAGTTTATGAAAAGTTAGTACTTCTATATTAAGATTAAAGTCATTATTTATTCTAAAAGAAAGTTCATCTTTTGCTTTATTAGTATATGCTAAAACTATTATTTTACGAGGATCTAATCCAAGTTTATCTACTAAGTATTTAACTTTAGCAGCAATTACAGTAGTTTTACCAGAACCAGCTCCTGCAATAACTAAAGAATAGTCTTCATCACTAATAATCGCTCTTCTTTGATAAGCATCTAAAAGAATATTAGAATCTATTTCTTTAAACATATTATCAAAATATTCTTTGTATGTGGTTAAGGCATTATTAATAAAATAAGTATTATAGTTTTTAATCATAGTATAGCCATTATTTATAATTTGTAACATTTTATTTTGATTTTCTAAAGATAAAAGAAATCTACTACTATTAAACATTTTAAATATATCTTGATATTTATCTAAGAATTTATCAAATACTTTTTTAGAAATAAATTTATTATTGGTGAATAAGCTTTCAAATTTAGATAAACAGTTAGCTACTGCTACACTATAATAATTATTACTATTCATAAGATCACCTACTATAATAATAGTAACACAAAAATATAAATAAATATTCTTTTTTATTAACTTAAATATTAAATTGACATAGATCTAAAACACTGGGAAGAAGTTGCTTTTACTAATATAAGTTTTAATACCATTTAAAATGACATAGAGAGTTAAAATAAAGGTTTTACTCTAAATGCTCACTTATGTGTTCAACTGCTTAGGCAGTTTTTTATTTTTATTAACTCTTAGTTAGATCATAACATATAATTAAAATAATGCAACAAAAAAACATAGATTTATTTGACATACGATCAGATCTATGTTTTTTCTTTATTATTTATCTAAATCAATAAGCTCATATTCACGGTTACCTACACCTAAATCATAGGCAGCTTCTATAGTATGAACACCATGACGTGATTCAATTCTCTCTATTAATTTATCTCTACCAGGGTCATTTGAATTATAAACTAAATCAAGACATGCTTGGTCAATTGCTACTGGATCTAAACTAGCAAGTATTCCGATATCCTTCATACAAGGAGCTGAGGCATTACCATCACAGTCGCAATCAACAGAAATATTTTTCATAACATTAATGTAAACAACATTACCTTTAAAATAATCTACTATAGAGTTAGCAGCATCTGCCATTGCTTCTAAGAATTTATCTTGTTCTGGTAAATTATCCCATAGTTTTGTTTGATCAGTTTCCTTTCCTGCTGTATGAATTAGTGTTTTACCAGCACTTGAGGCACAACCAATAGATAATTGTTTTAATGCTCCACCATAACCTCCCATAGCATGTCCTTTAAAATGAGATAGAACAAGTAGTGAATCATACTTTGCTAAGTCTTTTCCTACATAGTTTTTCTTTAAGACTTTACCACTTGGAATATCTAGTTCCATATCAGGACCTTCTCTATCTAACAAGTCAAACGGAAAATATTTCTCCCACTCATGTTCTTTAATTAATTCAAGATGTTTTTCTGTAGAGTTTCTTGCCCCTTCATAAGCAGTATTACATTCTACTACTGTACCATTAACATAATTAATAACATCTTTAACAAATTCTGGTCTTAGATAGTTCTTATTTCCCTTTTCACCAGAATGCATTTTAACTGCAATATTACCTTCTAATTTCTTTCCTACTGCCTCATATGCTTTAATAATGTTTTCAGGAGTTATCTCCTTAATAAAATATACTTTTGATTTTTCCATATTCTTTTCCTCCTTTAATTAGTATGTACTTTTTTTAGTCATTTAGACTTTTTAGATATTATCTTTTTAGTTGCCTTCAATAATGCTCTTTATTCTTCATCAACACCAAATTTTTCATATAGTTCTTTTCTTAATTTATCCACTTCCGCTTTCTCTTCTGCACTCATTTTATTATATTTTTCCCAAGATCTAATAAGATATGGTTTTCCATCACTCTTTCCAACATTAATAGAGAATACAGAATTAGATATATTTTCATATTCTTCATCAGTAACTGGTTCACACCATTCATTAGAGGTTTCTTCTCCAGGCACTTCTATGGCTAAATGACTAAACCAAGAATTTTTCTTAGATCCATGCCAATGCTTTACATTAGCAGGAATAGTAATAACCATACCAGGTTTTAGACTAACTGCATCCTTTCCTTCTTCCTGGTACCATCCTTCACCACTAACACAGATAAGGATTTGCCCTCCTCCACTTTTAGCATGATGAATGTGCCAATTATTACGACAAGCAGGTTCAAATGTTACATTAGCAATAAATAGACTTGTTTTATTAGGATCAGTTAAAGGATTTAAATAACTTTTACCAATAAAATATTTTGCAAAAGCAGTATTCTCTTCTCCTAAACCAAAGTCTCCTCCTTTTTTAATATCACTCATTATTTATCTTCTCCTTTCTCAGTTATATTTTTAATTAAATTAATTGTATTTAAACTCCTAGGAAAACCTAGATATGGAACTAAATTCTTTACTACTTCAACTAACAACTCTTTACTATTTCCTAATGCCAAATTAGCATTAATATGAGATGAAAGTTGAGGTACTACATCTTGGAAAGATGCTAGAGTTGCAAAAGTAATTAGTTCTCTTTCTTTATAACTTAAATATTTTCTAGTATAAAAGTCTCCAAAACAATAACTTGCTAGATAATCCCAAATAAATTTAAAATCATCGCTTTCATTATTTCTTGATTTATCTATATTTTCTTTACCAAAAAGATTATACTGTGTTTCTAATCCTTTAGAATATCTATTATCATTATTAGTAGTAGAAGCTTCTTCTGTTTTACCTAAAACACTATCTGTTATTACAAGGAATGGATAAGCTTTACCAAACCCTAGATATGGAACAGTCTGATATACTGCTTCTTTCAAAGACTCTTTATCTACATAATTTACTGCTGCACTCAACTTATCTTTAAATATTTCTTTACTATTAGTAGATATTAAAGCTGGTAATAAAGTAAGATACTTATTTCTTTCATCTATATTAGTTTTAATATCATTAGATATAAAATTATTAACAATATGATCTACTTCCATTACTTACTTGCCTCCTCTATAAATTTATCAATAGTACTACTATCAGTTACAAGCTTATCTCCATCAAACTTTAATATTAATTCATTAGTAACATTAGGAGAATATTGCTTTATATCTTCTACCGTATGTCCTAACCATCCTCCATTGGTAATTACTGGCATTACTGTTTTATCCTTTAAATTATACTTTTCTAAGAATGTATGAACAACAGGTGCATAGGTGTAACCACTGTTTAACTTAAACAGGTGTTGCCAAGATAATAGTATCATAGCTATCTAAATTAATATTAATATCTTCTATTTCTCTTAAAGTATTACTATTAACTTCCTTTTGTCCTAAATCTACAACTTCATCATAATTATTTGAATAAGGAGTTTTAGGTTTAATTTCAAAAATATCGGCATCTATTTTTTCTTTTATCATATCAACAATACTTCTAGTATTACCTGAATATGAATAATAAACAATAGCTTTAATAGCTTTCTTCATAACTTTACCTTCTTTCTTACAAGATAATTTTACTACTTAGAGTTAGCTTTAAGTCAAGAGCAAATTACTTAATTTTTTGTTTTATTTACTTTAGATAAGCAGTTTGTTTAGGCAAAAAATATAAATTCAAATATATTATATAAAACTTTATGAAATTTAAAAAGATGCTTCTATTTTTTTCTATAAACTAGACAAGCATCTTTGTCAAACGTTGGAATTTTACTTAAATAATCATTTTCTAAATAATTAGTAGACTTAAAATATTCATAATTATAAGTATCATTAGGAAATACTTCATCACGTATTTTCTTATTAAAAATAGCAGGAAATTCACAATCTTCAAAAATAGAATAAATATAACCAATAAGTATGACTCCGTTTTCATTTAGATTGTTTTTATATTTCATTATAAAATCTCTAAACTGTTGTAAAGACATTATTCCTTCATCATAAATATTTTCATAAATAGTATGTTGATAAAATATACTACTGGCATATTGAATGAGATTAGAAAAATACATTAAATCATAGTTTTTACTTAATATTAAATCTTTAATATTTTTATTTATAAAAGTTATTTTTATAGATGATGATATTTCTTTTATTTTTTCAAAACCTTTATCGCTTAAATAATAAACCGTATTTTCTAATGTAGATCGCTCATACTCATCAAAGCTAAAAAGACAATCTTGTTCTCTAATTTTATAGCCATCATATCTATTGTATAACTCTGTCCAAAACCTATAACTGTTTCCTTTTAAAAAGGGAGCGATTCTTGAAAAAGTTTTTTTATTAAAACTTTTTGATGGATAATCAAAATTTTCATTTTGACAAAAAAATGATAAATACTCATCTTTTGATAAATTAGCTTTTAAGGCTGCTCTTTTCAAATAAAAAAGATATTTAGTTAAAGGATTAATATCAAAAGTAGTAACACTTTTTGCTCCTCGCAAATACATATCAAAGACTTGGTCTGATGATGCTAAAACACTAAGACAATCTTTATTCTTGAAATCAAAGCAATCAAACATCCCTTTTATATTTTCATTAGTAAATGGATAAATCATATCAAAAATATCATCATGATTTCTATAAAATTTATGATTTTTTATTTAATAATTAGCTTTCTTTATATCTTTTTCTAATCTTGTCATAACATCCCTCTATGTGTTGTTATACTATCATTATTATAGAGAAAAGTAAAGAATAATTTTAAGTCAAAATATCTTATATTTTTCCATTTTTTTCCAGTTAATAACAAAAGAAAAACTAGTCTTGGAAATGTCCAAATCTAGCTTTTTCTTCATAGCATATATTTAATAAATCTAAATCCTTAATAATATTTTTAGGGGTACACTCAATATATAAAGATTCATCTGGTTCAATATAGCCTTTATCACTATCTATATATATTGATAATGGTTTATCTATACCAATAGCATAACTAATAACTACTTCACACCAAGATAAATTATATTTAGATAAATAATCTTTAGCGATTAATCTTGCCTTGTAGGCAGCACTTCTATCCACTTTAGTAGGATCTTTTCCTGAAAAAGCACCACCACCAACTTTAGCAAAGGATTGATAGGAATCAACAACTATCTTTCTTCCTGTAAGACCAGAGTCTCCTTCGAAACCACCTATTTCAAATTTACCTGTTGGATTAATTAAAAATTTTTCTATTTCAATATCATAATCCTTACATATATTAATACAAGCCTCTTTTATTAAGTTATCAGTATAGTCTCTATGTTCTTCATCATTTTGATAAGAGATAGTAAAGTATTTTATTCTCTTTAACTTCATATTATCATCATAATAACCTGTAATCTCAGCTTTACCATCACTTCTTAGATAAGAACAATTTAGTCTTTCTTTATCATACCACTTACTAAATCTTTGAAGGATTACCATTGCAGTAGGAAGTAATTCTTTAGTATCATTTACTGCATATCCAAACATCATACCTTGATCTCCTGCTCCTCCTACTTCATCATTAGTACCCATTGCAATATCAGGACTTTGTTTACCTAAGTTATTAATAATTTCATAATCAGTATTATAACCAACATCTTTTAATACTCTTTTAACAACACTTTCTACATCAACATCTCTTTTACTAGTAACTTCTCCTGTAATAAAGATTTTACCTTTACCACCCATTACTTCTATACCACACCTAGAATGTTTATCTTCTTTTAAGTAAGCATCAAGTAGAGCGTCACTAATTTGATCACATACTTTATCAGGATGACCACGAAATACTATTTCATTTGTATATAACTTCATAATTCTCACAACCTTCTAATAATAGTATAGCATTTATATATAAATTAGAAACTACATAATCAAAAATATATAACTTTTAACTTATTAAAAGAGATTCTTCTTCTATTTTTTCTTCTTTAATGATTTCTTCTATTTTCTCAACAATTGTATTACTCTTATACAAATCTATTAATTTACTCTTTCTTTCGTTTTCATTAATACTGAAAAAAGATCTATAATTGATTTTATCAATAATTTCATGAGCTTTTTCTTCGCTTACTTTATATTTATACATTATATACATAAAAGCAAGATCGGCAACTTTTAATATATTTCTAATATTTTTATCTTCTATACTTTCAACATATATTTTATATTTACTAATTGTTTTACAAACTAATAAAGCCTTATCAAGATCATATTCAACACTATTTGATAATAATTCTCCGATCATTGTCGATACATTACTCTTCCAATTTCCTAATTTTTTATCTTCCGTAGAAAAATATAACTTACAAAATTCTGTTAATCCTATAATATTAGTTTTTAGATAAATAGTTTTCACTATCTTATTGTAGCTTTTTGTCCCTGAGCTATTAAGTTCTAAGAAAAAACTGTTATTCTTGGTTGAAGAATTTGTTAAACGAAATAATTCACTTTGTAATTTTCGCAAGTTTTCATCTAAAGATAATAAATCTACAGGTTTAATTGTTTTCTGCGAATTAGTATATCGTGATATTCTCGCTTTTATCTTAGAGTTATCTTCATTTTTTAAAATAATTAATAAATCTACTCCTTCAATATGGGGATATTTCTCTATTAGATTTTGAAGTGTTTGTTGGCCATTATTAATTACAGGATTAGTTATAATGAATGCTCCTCCTGTTCCAGATAATAGTTCTACTTCGCCAGTAACTGTAATACCATTATTATATTTAACGAAATTTTCTGAATCGTTTGCAATTGTTTCTTCTATTGATTCATTTAATCCTAAATAACCTCTTACATTATCATAAAATAATTTATATAGGTTCTCTTTTTTTCTAATACTATCGCATTTTAAAATATTTTCTATAAATTCTTTAGCACTAACAAAGTATGCATAAACATTATTCTTTTTATTTAAAGTAGCTATTCCATTATTCATTGGTACAAATAATTCTAATCTTATATTATTCTCTTTACTTATTATGGCATTTTCAAAAAATTTTTCAAAAATCTCTTTAGGCTGATAATTATCTTTATTGTTATTGGTAGAAACTGTCTTATAGCTTGTACAAATGGTCTGTTGTAATTTTTCTTTATGGTCATTACAAAACTTTAATAAATCAGAAGTATTGCTATTTGATATCTTACCTGTTTTTAAAAACTCTACATAATTTAATTTCATAATATCTAAATCATTTAAGTCAAGAAAGTCTAGCTTTATTTGATAAATTATGATCTTTGAATTACTCCAGTATATGGCATCGATTTTGCCATCTTCTTTACCTTTGATAATGTAATTGTTATAAGCAATATCATAATCAATATTATGTAAAACAGATATAACAAATATTTCAAAAGCATGACCATAGCCATCCTTAGTTTGAAGTTGAAATTCTTCGCGAATCTTACATAATTCTTTTATAATAACTTTTGCTTTAGAGTCTCCTAACATATAGCGCAGTTTAACTTCAGTAATAATATCTTTATTAGTTTCTTCTTTACCTTCTTTAGACTCGTTTTTTACACTTTCTATAGTATACCAATTATCTTCTGTATAAAGAGTTATATGATCTTTATAACGAATATACTTTAACATCCATAACACCTACTTCATTTTTTTAAATTTGGAATTTTTTTCCAATTAAATTACTAATTTATTATAACATATAATAGTTAAAATAAAAGAACTGATTAAAAATCAGTCATTTAAAATAAATAATACGGTTATTTGTCTTTTATTACTCATCGTGTTTTAAATATTTTTTACATAATTCTTCAGCTAACTTTTCCCCTTCTTTGGTTAAAGTTACTGATTTATTTCTATGTCTAGTAGGAAATAAGTATCCTTTTTCGGTTAAGGTGTCTATTACCTCAAAAGGATATGTCTTCCAAGAGTTTTTATAATCATATTCTAAATCATTCTTTAACTGCCAAGAAGTTAAATACATTAGTAGTAAAGTTAATTCTTCTATGTTTTTATCCATATTATCACCTTGTATAATATAATCAGTTCTTATTTAAAGGAACTGAATGTATTATATCCTTTCTTTTAATTTTTTAAATTTTTGATATAATATGTTCCGACACTGTGGACTTTTCTGATTCACCTTAT
>CASDWO010000109.1 GCA_949284575.1 uncultured bacterium | reverse complement strand
TTTCTAAAGTATTAGTATAATATAAGTAATAAAGTAATTTATAATTAGAGTCTATTATATTATTCTTGAGTGTTTTATATTTATTATTAATATTTAAAATTATTTTATCAGTAATAATATCTATTTCTTTAAGTTTATTTTCTAAAACAAAACTACTCATAGAACTTCTCCATCTTAGAAATAATATCTTCAATATTATCTAGATATAAACAATTCTTTAGGTTAGTAGATAATTTATCTATTCTATTAGATAACTTACCATACTCTAGATACTTAGAATATTTATTATCAGAAAAAGTATTAGGCTTATCATAGAGATAATTAATATGACATTTATTTAATAAAGTTATTAACTTACTAATTGAATTTCTTTCAATATAGAAAGTATCTTTATAAGGTTTATCTAATAGATAACTAACAATATAACTATCACTCTTATTTACATAAATCATTACTCCTTTACGTTTAAAGTAAACTAAATTAGATTCCATATTTATCATTCTCCCATCTTTCCCTTAATGTATCAAAAAAAAAAAAAAAAAATCAAGCATTTTTGTAAATTTATGTATTTACATAAATTTACAATGTTACTTGACATAAAACATAGGACTAACCTTTCCTTTAGTTTTATAAGGGTCAGATAGTGTATAAATAGTTTCATAAATAATTACAATTCTATTATCTATCTAGTCTTTAGTGTTTTAACACAAGGAAATTACCTGTTCCTTTTATCTATTCTATATAGTTATTAACTATAATGCTAGGTTTAAAAGGAAATGGTGAACGCCGTTCGCGTTCGAAGGATTGTTGTTGTTCTCATTGCCATTGTTGTTCACGTTACGCACGTTTGACGAAAATTTTGGTAATTTCCTACTATAATCTATTTTAAACTAATTATAGCCTTTTTGATTAGTCACGAAAGAGAATTATATTTCTCTTTCGTGACTGTTAACTTTCTAACTGTATTTCAAATGGTGAATTTAAGGTCCCATCACCATTTATAATTTGTACGTTAGATTTTAGATTTATGGATGGGCGAACGCCGAACGCGTACGAAGGACTGCCGATGTTCTCAATGCCATTGTAGGTCACGCTACGCACGATTGACGAACTATATGGTGTTAAGATCCAATAATAAGTGTTATTATTATATCTATCAAATTGGCCAGCCATTAATTCTCCCATACGAAGTAACCCTACTTTGGCATTTGTAGTTGATGTAGTTGTACTACTCATATTGGTATCTACATATTTTGCTAATTTATATGATGTACCACTTCCTACTGTCCCTAAATACCATATAGTACTATCTTCTATCATATTACTATATGTACTATCTACATAACTTGTTAGATATTCTCCATTTAAGAATGTACCTATTGTATTTGTACTTGAATATGATGTATTACTTCCAAAGGTGCTTTCTATATAAGAACCACTGTTTTTTAGAGGAACAACACTTACTATTTTTGTTCCTGAACCATTTTCGTGACTTACTATTCTATAGAGGTCATTTTCATCATTTCCAAAACGAATATATTCACCGCTATATCTTGTATTTAGTAGTGTTCCCAAAAGATCTGTATCATTATCTCCTTCTAAACGATACGGGTTATTCTCTGTTCCATCACCATCTACGATACGAACGCTAGATTTTAGATTTATTGATGGGCGAACGCCGCGCGCGTACGAAGGATAATTGCTGTACTCACTGCCATCGTAGCTCACGCCACGCACGTATGACGAACTATATGGTGTTAAGGTCCACCACCAAAGTCCATTATTTAAATATCCATCTGTTCTCCCGTTATTGCTAGATTGATACTCATACATGTTTAAAAGTCCTACAGGTGCTGTTACTGCTGTTGTTCCATTTGGTCTTGTTATACTTTCTAAATCAGTTGCATCTAATGTGGCATCCCACTCTGCATCTGTCACTATAAAGTATTCATAATCCCTTAAATTACCAAGAAAACCATCTACTGTTGTATCATTTAACCAATCTTGCATAAAACTTCCCTCAAAGTTAGTTTGATTAATAGGATTATATGTAATTGTACTTATATTCCACTGGGTTACTAATTTTGTTGTCTTAGCATCATTATTTATAGACACCGCTCTCCATAGTTTTCCACTATACCATATATAATTGTTTGGATTTTCTCCTGTAATAAAGGTATCTACTCCATCATCATATTGATTTTCTTCAGGTATATTTGCAAGTAACACATCACTTACTTCATCAGCTACTCTATCTTTTCCATAAACATTTACTTTAACACTAAAAGTTAAATTTCCTCCATCACCTTGAGGATTATATTCTTCCGTTACATACATTCTTAAACGATATGTATTTGATTCACTTGCACTCATACTTGAAGTATATAAGCTCATTTCATTTGCTGGTCTTCCTGTAAAGCTGTTAGCATTTTCCTCTTCATTATATATTTCAGGAGCCATTACTTCTTCTTCACCATTATCTGTTACTCTTGTTAAATATAACTTAACATTTTCTCCACTAAAAGTATTATTAGGTTCAGCTTTTGCACTGATCTCATAATTAATATTTGTATCTCCTGATATGTTGCTTGATACAGTAAATTCAAAATAATCTTCTAATGTTTTTCCTGTCTTATCTGTTGTAGGTAGGGCTTTATCTAGACTTATAACATTATCTGTTTCACTATATGTCATAGAAATACTTCCTGTAGTAATTGTATTTAGCTTTGTACCTAGTCCACTATAACTAAATGCTGCATAACTTATTCCCACTGTTAAAACAAGCAATAATACTAGTAAACTTATTATTACTACTTTCTCTTTATTCTTTTTCATATAATCATCACCTTTACTACTTAGTTATCTTTTTATATATAGGTATTATAGATATCTTATCTATAAGTATTCTAACATAGAGAATTAATTATAGTCAAATTTATTTTATAATAATTAAGCTACTTTACTTTTTAATTTCTCTAGTATTTTACTTTCTTTTCTACTTACTTGAACTTGACTAATTCCTAAGACTTCTGCTGTTTCTTTTTGAGTCATATCTTGATAGTATCTTGTGGTTATTAATTCTCTTTCACTTTCTTCTAAAGTGTTTATCGCTTCTTTTAAATCTAATACTCCAACATCATATCCTTTTTCTATTAATGCTATCTTATTATAAAGATTAATATCTTCATCTAGACTATTATTATCTAAACTATAAATATTACTAAGAGCATTTATAACACTAATTATCTTTTCTTCACTTTCTCCTAATACATAACTTATTTCATAAGTAGTTGGTTCTCTTCCTAAACTTTGTGCTAAAAAGATTCTAGTTTCATTTATCTCTTTACTTAATTTATAAGTATCACAAGATACTTTAACTTGATAATCACTATTAATTGTCTTTAATATTTCTCCTTTAATATAAAAATAAGCATAATCTATAAAATTACTTTCTCTTTTTTGATCATATTTCTTTAATGCTGTAATTAAACCTATCATACCAGCTTGATATAAATCATCATAATCATTACGAAAATTATATTTGTTTGTAATACTTTTAACAAGACCTTCATATTTTAATATTTCTTCTGTCATAATAGTTGTTCCTTTCTTACCTTAATAATAAAGATTATTTTTTTAGAAACAAGCCTTTCGACAGAACTAGAAGTTATTTTTAACCTACAATTTTCTTAAAAATAATGTTTTAAACAAAATAGCAAATAATTCTCTTTTTATAGACTTATTTTTTCCTTTATGAACTTTACTTTTAGGATTATCTTGACATTTAAAAGTAATATCTGTAGTTACTTTAAAATCTTGATATTTAATAGTTAAATTAGTCTTAGAACAAGTATTATTATAATTAAATGTTAAATTACTAAGAGGAATAGTACTACTTTTAATTATTTTATCTAAATCTAAATAATCAGTTAGCATTATATTATCATATAATTCTATAGTCTCTTTTTTATATAGATAATATTTATTAATTACTTCTATTACTTTATAACCATATCTTAGCTTTTTATCAGTAATTATTTCTTCTTTATAACATTTATAATATTTCTTACGATAACGATATAAAGTTTCTTCTTTTAGTACTTTTATATAATATTTATCTTCTAGATTAGATGTCTTTAAGACTTTATCTTCATAGAGCAATTTATTTAAATGATTAATTAATTTTACTTTGATCTTACTATAGCCTTTTTTAGTTACAATAATATTATCTTTTATATAATTAGAATTTATTATTTCAAAACTACCTTTTAGATCTTCTTGATTTAAAAAACAAGTTATTTCTAAAGTTAGATATTCAGGACTATACTTTTTATTAAAAGATATCTTTTTACTATTACCTTCATAAATAAGATTATCTTTATATTTTATAGATATTTTAGTAATTAAGAGATTCTTTATATTTTTAATAGTCAAGCTATTTATTTTCTTTAGTTCTTGATAATAATAGATAGTTTTAGTATCTTCATCTTTTGAAGAATCATTAAGTCTTTCTTTGGTGTAATTAGTATATTCTCCATACCTTAGATCATTAGTTTTAATTGAATAGATATTATTTGGTCTTTCTAGATATTTAAAATCTTTAGTTATTTTTTCTTGTTTGTAATAAGTAGTTTTTTCTATTTTTTCATTAGGCTTTAATTTATAATTAGCATCTACTTCTTTTACTTTTAGATATGGTGTTGTTATTGTTTTAGCATTAACATTTAAACATAAAAAAAATAATAGTATGGTAATAAGTATTTTCATTAGTAACTACCTCCTACTATTATTATTTGCAGTAATTAGTCTTTTGCTTTAAAAATTAAAGTAAAAACAAAAGTAAAGATAATGGCTGCTGTTATACCTGTTGCAGTTAAATCAAACATTCCCATTAAAAGGCCAATAAAACCATGAGACTCAGCTGCTAGTAAAGCACCATGAATTAAGGAATGACCAAATGAGGTGATTGGTAGTAAGGCTCCTCCGCCTACTTTAGAGATAAAATAGTCATAGATACCAAAAGAGTCTAAGGCTGCGCCGATAACAACGAATAAAGATGTGATATGACCAGGAGTTAGTTTAGTATTATCTAAAATAAGTTCAGCGATTAAACAGATAAGGCCACAGAAAAGGAATGAATTAAGGAAATACATTTAGATCGCCTCCAAACATACTAAATTTGCAATAGAAAGAATATTTTCTTTTTGATAAACAGTCATGGGAGAAAATAGGGCTCCTGTTGCTATTAATAAGACTTTTTGATATTTCTTTTTTAAAAGATCTTTAAAGATAGTACTATAATTAACTAAAGCAGAACAGACAGGACCACTTCCGCCTGCTAGGACTTCTTTTTGATTTTCAAGGTCATAGAGCATTGTTCCACAGTCATTATAATTATCTTTTAATTTTATATTATAATTAGCTAGCATTAAATCTTTTAGAATCTCTTTACCATATTTACCTAAATCTCCTGTTAGTATTAAATCATAATCATCTACAGTAGTATTAGTTGCTTTTAAATATTTATATAAAGTATCTGCAGCGGCAGGAGCCATAACAGCTCCCATATTAAAAGCATCTTTTTGATTATAGTCAATAATAGTACCAATTAAGCCATTTACAACTCTTACTTTACTTGGTTTATTACTAAGTAGGGCACTAGCACCTCCTGTGGCAGTAAAAGTAGCAGTCATAGGTTTAGGAGAACCATATTCAGTAGGATTACGGAATTGTTTTTCACTAGTCATATTATGAGAAGAACAAGCAACAATGGCGTTGTTAGCTTTAGCACTATCTATAAAAGTTGCTGCTATTAATATGCCTTCAATACTACTAGCACAAGCTGTATAAATACCTAGAAAAGGACTTTTTAGATTTAGGGTGCCATAACAAGATGAAGTTATTTGATTTAATAAATCTCCTGCTATTACTAATTCAATATCATCTTTAGTCAGTTTAGTTTTCTTTAAAAGGATTTTTATACTATCTTCAAGTAATCTAACTTCTGCTTTTTCAAAAGATTTTTCTAAACAGTATAGATCTTTATATTTTTTATCAAAGTTAGCTTTTAAGGGACCTTTCGCTTCATAAGGACCACAGACAGTACTAACATTATCTAGATAAACATTTCTAAAGTTTAAGAACATATTAAGACCTCCCATAAATATCTAATAAGACCAAAGAACCAGGCCGAGACAACTCCATAAAAAATAACGGATCCTGCTAATTTAAAAACATTACTACCTATTCCATAAATAGGTCCTTCATGTTTATAATCTAAGGCGGCACTAGTCATAGAATGAGCAAAACCTGTTATAGGTATTAAAAGACCTGCTTTAGCTTTCGCAACTAATTTATCAAAGAAACCTAAAGCTGTAAAAAGAGAAGCAAAAAAGATAAAGGTTATGATCATATAAGTAGAAGCATCATTTCGAGAAATATTAAAGAAATAGATATATACTCTTATTAGGGTTTCTCCTAATACTCCTAGTAATCCTCCTACAAAAAAAGCAGTTAAAGCATATTTAAATTTGTCTTCTTTTGGTTTATTTTTTGCTACAATTTCTTCATATCGTTTATTAACCATATTATCACCCATTAATAGCTTTACCTGAAAAGAAAAAATTATACAAAAAATAATGGATGTAACGCCATTATTTAATTTTTTGATAAATTACATAAGTTATTGTTCCTAAAATTAAGATTATAGTTATACCAGTTGCAATATAGATAGTACTAATAGTTTCTGGATTTTTTAATACTGTTACTTTTATTTCGTAACTACTAAGGCCATCACTACTAATACCTCTAATAATGGTTTGTCCTTCTTTAAGACCTAGTATTTTATTATTTTCTATTTTAGAAATGGTTTCATCATCACTTGTCCATATTATTTCTTTATCTAAAGGAACGTCTTCTTTAAAAGCAGGAGGTATATCACTATTATTTCCTTCTTCTATTGTTATCATACCTTCATATTTATTTGGATCAGTAACTTTATAGGGATTTTCTTTTGTACCTGTTCCTGTTATTGTTACATCTTTAGATAAACTTATTACTGGTCTAATACCAACAAATGAATCATTATAACCGTTATTTCCAGGTAAGAAAGTTAATTGATTTCCTGTTAATAAAAAGAGGTCATTTTCAGTATAAACTACTTCTTCATTATCTTTTCCTATAAGATATGCAGGAGTCATTGTCCAAAAACTATCATTTTCAATAATAAGATAATTATCACCTTCAAAAAGGTTATTTCCAGCCATTACAAGTTCATCAGCAGTTATTAAACCTGCTTTTAAATTATAGTTTTCAGTAGTACTAGCACATATTAAAGAAGGGGTATTATCTTTAGTAGTTTGAGAAATGCTTTTTAAAAAAGATTGACCTAATCTATCTAGACTTTTAGAAACAGTATATTTAGTATTATCTTGAACATAATCTGTTCCACTAGTATCTTGACTCATATCATTACAAAATTTTGTTAGGGCGATTTTTTTATCATAAGTACTTTTACCTAAGACATTATTATACCAAGTATCTACTTCTTCTTTAGCTTTACTAGCAATACCATTATCATAGGTATAGCCCATATATTTAGGATTTTTAGAATCATCTTCACCATCTATAAACATATTATTATAATGACTTTTACTTATTAAACGGGAATTAAAGGGCCAATACATATTTGAATCGTTATTTGTACCATCATATATTAATCTTAGACTACCATCGCCATTTGTTCTAATAATACGCCAGTAAATCTTATCACCAGCACTAGCTAATTTAGTTTTAACACATTTTTGAGATTCATTGTAAATTTGTTCTTCACAAATTTCTAAAGTTTGATAATAACTATTATTCATTCTATATACATAGTAATCTTCTTCATATTCTCCAAATTGAACATAGTTATTATCGACATTACCTCGATAATAGTAGATAACGCCATCTTCATCTTCACTTTGATATAAACCATTTGTTATATATTCTGGATCGTTTCTCATATCATAATACTCTAAATCTTCAATTATATTACCATTACTTGTGTAATTAAACATATGAGGTAGAGTTTCTTTTACGGTATTATCAGTTAGAATTTTACTTACCATTTGACTTTTAACATTTGGTGTTTGATATTCTAAATAATCAACAGTATTAGTTATTATTTTAGTTTGTAAGGCATTATTTAATAGAACTACTCCTAAACTTAATATTCCTAAAGACATTATTATTTTTTTATTAAAGAATAATTACAAATATCGATATTTTTGACATGCAATCTCACAAAAAAAGAGCCAAAGCTCTTATTTTAAAACAAATGGATTAGAAATACTACCATCACCTGATTTAATCATAATATTATTATTTATCATAATGGTTGGTCTTATTTTTTTAGTAGCCGAGGTTGTAAATAGGTCGATTGTTCCATTACTTCTAACAGCATATGCTTCATAAGAATTAGCAGCATTAGCAGTTATTAACCACCAGTCAATATTTTTTAATTTTAAGTAGTTATAGTTTTGACAACTCTTATCAGTAGTAGCACGACAGTTAGTATCTAAAGAAGCATTCATATAATCACTTGTAGTTAGCAAACCAATCATTTGATTTTCTAAAACATCACTACATTCAACAGCATTGCTATTATTAGTTTCTCCTTCATTTCTTTTACCTAGACATAAGTTGAAACCTACTAATTTTTCTTTATCACCATTACTTAAAAAGGTTATATCTTCTATAGTATTATTATAAAGACTATCTAAATATTCATTAATTCTACTAACACGATAATCATTGAAACCACTATTAAAGTTACGATCACTATTATAACGATCATCAAAATCGCTACTAATATTTGAATTAGTTTCATTTAAAATTAGTAATACTTTATTTTCAGCAGTTACTTTAACAATTCTAAAGATATTATGATCTAATTTAACATAGTTATTTACATCTTCACCACGATATACTTTTTCACCGTTTAAATCATATAAACCTTCGCCACTACTAACAATTCCTTGTTCTAATATAGCTTTATATAGTTCTTTAGAAGTATAATTTTCTCCACAGTCTAAGTATGGGGTATAAATTAATTTACCATCAACTCTTCTAACTTCTACTCTACCGCTACACTCTTCACCTTTACGCAATTCACTTAAAGGTTTCATATAATCACCATTAGCTAGAGCATCTGCATTTACAGTAACTGTTTCACCTTCATCTTCAGGTAAAAGGCCACTTTGAACTTCATAATAGTCAGTAGCTGCTTCTTTCATAATAGATTCTATTTCTTCATAACTTTTACTACGACCATTAAAAATCCCCATAATTAAGATAATAATTAAAATTACTACTAAAATACCAATAATTATTAACATAACTCTCATTAATTTCTTTCTAATGTTAGCATTACTAGTATTACTAGTTTTATTAATATTAGTAGTAGGTTGATTTGTTCCAGTTACTTCTTTTTTATCATTATTCTCATTCATTAGAAAACACCACTTTCTTTCAAGTTAAACTAATTGTATCATTAAATAATAAATATTTCAATTACTACTAACTTTAAAACTATTTTCTAAAGATTTTAACGTTTGATAAGATAGAGGGTTAATTTTTTTGTTTTCTTTTTTTAATTTATTTATTTGATTATTAAGACAAAGAATAATGGCTTTATCAATATTTTGATAAGCTAGAGTTCTTTCTTCAATAATTCCAGGATAGTTTCTACCTTTTTCAATTTTATCTGCTAAATATACAATCTTTCCTAAAAGATCCATATTAGGATACCCTGTTGTATGATATTTAATGGCTTTTACCATATCATTAGTAAAACCATATTTTTCTTTAGCAATAATAGCTGCTATATAACCATGAACAAGTTTCTTATTATCACTTTCTAAAAGAGATTTATCTAAATTATGGTCTTTAATAAACTTTTCATTTTCTTCATTCGTAAACTCTTTTGCTATATCATGAATTAAACCACAAAGTCTACATTTTTCTTCATCTATATGATAGTGTTTTGCTAAATTAGATGCTTCTTCCATAACATTTAAACTATGTTGATATCTTTTTTCTTTTAGATGTTCTTTAAGATCTTTTTTTATCTCTTCTTCCATTTTATCACCTAACTATATTATGGCATACTAGTAGCTTTAGGTAAAGTTACAATTACTCTAGTCCCTTCATTTTTCACAGAATTATACACAATACTACCACCATGTTGTTCTATTATTTCTTTTGATAAACTAATACCTAAGCCACTTCCTTTTTTCTTAGTTGTAAAAAACATCTCACTAACCTTATTTAAAGTCTCATTATCCATACCTATACCATTATCATCTATTATTATTTTCATTTTATCTTCTTCACTTTCTACTTTTACTTTTACATACATTTCTTTTTTAGTTTCATCTCTTGCTTCAATAGCATTTTTTAAAATATTTATAAATACTTGTTTTAATCTATTATAGTCAGCTTCAATATAAATATCTTCATCAGGTATTTGAAAAGAGGCTTTAACTTTTTGTTTTTTAAATAGAGCTTCTAAACATGTTTCTAATTCTTCTAAGAGCATTGTTAAGTCCATTTCATCTTTTTCTATTTTTATTTTTGTATAATCAAGAAAATCATCCATTAGTATTAAAGTTCTTGTTATCTCTTCTTTTATAATAGGAATATATTTTCTAACTTTTTTCTTATCATTAATATCGATCATATCTAAATAACCTTTACAAACGGCGATAGGGTTTTTAATTTCATGGGTTACTTTAAATAAAGAGCTTCTTAATTCTTTTTCTTTTTCAATATTTTCTAAGTTATTACTTAACTCTACAATAGCTTCTCCTTTAGCAAAGAAGAAAATAATTAAATTTGTTATAATATATATAATAATTATAATAAGGAAAAGATAAGTTAAATTAGAAAGAAAAGGTGCTTCTGGGTTAATAAACCAAAAGATTGCTAAAGATAAAGAAAAACTTTTAATAACAACGAAAGAGTTAACAAGAGTCATTAATTTTAATTTTCTTCTCATGAAAACAGAATACATTATAAGATAACTACTATACTCTAAAGCTAAGAATAAAGGCATGATATTAAATGTAATAGCTTGATAGAATATTAATATTAAAGAGATAAAGACAGCAAGTCCAATTTTTCTTTTGTAATAACAAATTAGAAGAGGAATATCAAAAAGAATAATTGGATAACCATTATAAAAAGCACAATCAAATCTTAAAAGAAAATAAAGAGAACTTATAATAGCTATTTCAAAGCCTAAGTCTTTTTCTTCTAAAGAGAGATTTCTTTTATAGATTGTATAAAGTAAATAGATTGATAAGGGACATAATAAGAATATACAACTTTTAACAATAACTTCAATATACGACATATTTCTCCTTCTTTCTAAAACAAGTATATGCTACTTACTTGTAGAAATTTGTCGAAAAAAGATAGAAAAAGAAAAAAATAGAGAAAATTCTATTTTATTATTCTCTATTTTTCTTTTACTTTATTTTTAAACTTTTTAACAAACTTATTAATTACTTCATTAGAAGTTTTTTCTAATTCATCCATAAAGTTTATATATTCATCATCATATCTAAAATATTCTTTATATAATTCTACTATAGTTGGTGTGATAGGTTCATCTATTACTTCTTTATTTATATGTTTGGCATATTCAACATCATTTGTATTTACTATTAAACTCACTAACTTTTTAACATCTTCTCTTTTCAATACATTTTCATCTCTTGCTACTTCGCTTCCATATTGTGCTTGATATTCTTCTTTAGCATTTACTATTAAACTTATTATAGCAAGAGCATCTTCTCTTTTTAATATGTTTTTATTTGTTGCTACTTTACTTCCATATTGTGCTTGATATTCTTCTTTAGCATTTACTATTAAACTTATTACATCAAGAGCATCTTCTCTTTTTAATATTTTTTCATCTCTTGCTACATCACTTCCATGCTCTGCTTTATAATTTGTCAATTCTGTTGTTTTAAAAAGCCCTATTATATCATTTTTATATTTATTACTATCATCCATAAAAGCCTTACTTGAATATAAATATAACAAACTTATTCTTCTAAAATATCTTTAAAAACGCTCTCAGAACTACTTAATAACACATCAAAATTAATTTTATAAATTTTAATTTTATTGTTTTCTACATAATCTTTAATTATTTTTAATACTGCGATCATAATTTCACCTCTTTTATTTAAATATTATATATAAACATTAGCTAAAGTAAAGAAAAAATAGAGAAAACTCTATTTCAATTCATCAATATATTTTTTTAATTGTTTAGATTCTGGTCCTAAAATAATTTTTAATTGATTATTTATTTCTACTATACCTTTAGCACCAAGTTTCATTATAGAATCTTTATCAGCTTTATTAACATCTTTTAAAGTTACAATAAAACGAGAAAGTTTTACTTCTGTTTGAATGATATTGTCTTTGCCACCTAAATATAATACTAATTTATTTAAGTCAATTGAAGCATCTTTTTTATTGGCTTTTAAAACTGCTAATAAAATGATTAATAGGACAACTAAAATAATTATATATTCCATTATATATATCACCCACTTTAATTATACGATATTTAAAAAGAATTTAAAAGTGGAAATTATAATTACAATTTATCATAAACTATTATAGGTTATAGACTACACAAAAAGAATAATAGAGAATAACCTATATTAGATAATAGATAAGAGGTGGTGTAAACAGTGAATAATAAAGAAACTTGTTGTTTGGGTAAATTATTAAAAGTTATTGACATATTACAAAGGAATGCTTCAGGTAATGATTGCTTTGATGAATCCTGTACTAGACCTTATTTAGGAAGTAGTCCTAATATTATTTGTTTTAATACAAGACCTGTTACTTTCTATACAAAAGACGGTAGTATCTTTACAACTACTTATACTTTAAATAATACTACTAATACTTCTTCTACTTTTAGAGTAGAGTGTGTTGATGATTGCTGTGTTAAGTGTCGTATTTTAAGAGCTAACCCTGATACAACTGATCTAAATAGAGCTTTTTTAGCTACTAATGAGTTTATAACTATTAATTTAGATTGTATTTGTGTTGTTAGTTGTTTAGATGATATTATCATTGATAATTTATAAAAGGAGGAGATTTTATGTGTAATGAAAAGAATTGCTTAACATCTATCTTAGAAACTATTCTTTGCTTACAGAATGCTAAAGATGACAATTGCGAAATTTTTGGATGTGATAAGCCTTATTTGGGACCTACTCCTAGTTTAGTTTGTTATAATACAAGACCAATTAACTTATATAATTGTATAACTGGAGAGCTTTGGAGTTTTCCTTATACTATTGGAACAACAAGTGGAACTTCTTCTGTTTTTAGACTTGAAAATTTAGAAGGAAATTGTTGTACTTGTAGAGTATTAGCATTAAACTCTGATACTAGTAGTAGTGAACCTTATGTAGTAACTAGTACATTCTTTACTATTAATCTAGACTGTGTATCTGCTATTAGATGTTTACCTGATGTCTTAGTAAGTGGTGTTTAAATAAAAAAAGAAGTCCATCTTTTATTTTGATGGGCTTTTTATTTCTAAGGAAGTAATAGTAGATATAGGAATTACTTCATTATCTAATGTTATGATAGAATCATTTTTCTTTAAAGCTAGATAAGTATTTACAGTTTTATTAGAAAAAGTAATTTCTACAGGAATATTAAATGCATAACCTTTAGTACGGAAAATCTTGTTTATTTTTTCTTCAATAGAGAGATTATCATCTTTCTTTGTTTTTATTTTTTCAGTATTTATTATATTACTTACCTTTCCTTGATAATATTTTTGATTAGTATCTTTAGGATTATCGTTAAGTTTAAAGATTGGTGGTAATTGTTTCATAGTTTTTCCTCCTGTTACATTTTATGTTTTTTAACTAATAAAATTGACTGTTTTTTGATATAATAGTAATGACTTAGTTAAGGCGGTGATTAAATGAATAGTAAAAGAAAAATAGACTTAACAATTGTTATTCCAATTATTTTGTTTTTTATAATTAGTATTACTAGTATATATAGTGCAATGACTTATCTTTCTCCTGATAATGGTAATTTAGCTTTAAAACAAGTGATATGGTATTTAGTAGGAATTGTTTTAATTGTAATACTTTTAAAGCTTAATAATGATTATTTATATAGAAATGCTTGGTTTTTTTATATTATAGGGAATATTTTATTAGTATGTCTTTTACTATTTGCTCCAGAGATTAATAATAGTAAGTGTTGGTTTGTTATTCCTTATATTGGTAGTTTTCAACCGAGTGAGTTTATGAAGATCTTTATTATGTTAGTACTTGCAGTGATGATTGCTAAATTTAGAGAGAATACTGATCACCCTAATATTAAAGAAGAGTTTGTATTTATTTTAAAGACTTTGATAGTTGTATTAATTCCTAGTGTTTTAACTTTTTTAGAGCCTGATACTGGTTCTGTTATGATTTATTTTATAATTTATTTTTGTATGATGTTTACATCGGGAATTAGACTTAGATGGTTTATTATTTTAGGGGGAATTATTGGGATAGTTTTAAGTTTAGTTTTAGGATGTTATTTTCTTAATGAAGATTTATTTGTTAATATTTTTGGTACTGATTTATATTATAGATTTGATAGAATCTTAGACTGGCGAAATGGTAGTGGCTTACAACTTGAAAATGCCTTAGCGGCGATTGGTTCTGCAGGAGTATTTGGACATGGTTTTAATGCTACACCAATATATTTTCCTGAGTCTGGAACTGATTTTATCTTTGCTGTTTTTGCTTCTAATTTTGGACTTTTAGGAGCGATAATTTTGATTATGATAATTGTCTTTTTTGATATGCGATTAGTTAATATGGCTACTAAAAAAATTGCATCAAGGGATAAATTTGTTTTAGCAGGTATTATTGGGATGCTTGTATTTCAACAAGTTCAAAATATTGGAATGACTTTAGGACTCCTACCTATTACAGGAATTACACTACCTTTTATTAGTTATGGTGGTAGTAGTTTATTATCTTATTTAATCTTAGTTGGTATTATTTTAAATATAGGTAATGAAAAAGAAAAAGAGTATAATTTATAAAAGAAGACCTAGAGATTAGTCTTCTTTTTTTAACACTTCAAGATATACTTCTTTTAACTTTCTACCTACTGTCTTTATATCACAAGATTCAGCTATTTTTCTTGCTCCTTTACTTACACTTTTTAACTCACCGTTTAAAAACATTTTTATTTTCTTTTCAAATTCCATAACATCTTTTGCTTTATAAACATTAACTCCATCTGTTAGATAATTAAATATTGGGATATCTCTTATTATGGTATTAGTTTCCATAGCACATGCTTCGATGATTGGAATACCTTCTGTTTCTTCAAAAGTTGGAAATAAGTATAAGTCACAGCCTCCTAAAGCTTCTCTTATTATTTCTTGAGGAACGTGTCCTGGGAACTTTATATTAGGTAAGTCTTTTGCATCTTTTAAGGCTTTTTTTACATCAGCTGTCGCTGCAGCGATTGGACTAGAACCAAACCAAATAAATTTATATAGAGGTAGGCGTTTAGCAAGTTCTATAAAGTCAACTATTCCTTTTCTTCTACTGTATATTCCTATACCTACTATTACTTTATCATCTTTCTTATAATCATATCTTTTACGGAATGTTTCTTTATATGATTTATCAGGCTTAAAGAAATCTAATTCTAAGCCATTAGATATAGCAACTATCTTTTTGTTTTCTAATCCTTTATAATGCTCTAAGATATTTTTAGAATATTCTGTTGGTGTTACAATAATGTCTCCATAGCGATAACATTTAATTAACCACTTTTTAAATACCTTACTTGTTAAATGGCCAAAGATAAAACCATCACGATAATCTTCTTCTGTTGAATGAGCATGGTATACGATTTTTATTCCTTTCTTCTTTAATTTTCTTGCAAGAAAATATGACTTAAAAAAATATGTATTAATATGAGCGATATCATAAGTATCATTTATATCAGTGGTATAAGAAATATTTTCTAATTCTAAAGCTTTCATTTGATGCTTTATCGCTTTACCTAGTCCACTTACTCCTATTACTTTTAATCCTTCTGCATATAATAAAACTTTCATAAATATTTTCCTTTCTTTTTTTATTATACCTAAAATTTATTAATTGAAAAATTGAACTATAGAACTTTTATTGTCTTTTGTCCTTCTTCTGGTACTATTACTTTACCTTTTCTAGAATCTAAAATAAAATTCATTCCATAATCTCTTTCAACAAAACATGTTGTTAAGCCTTGTTCTTTTAATTTTATAATCAATTCTTGTATAGCTTCATAAATAAGACAAATATTTTGATTGTCTTTAGGTAGAGTGGTAACTCCAAATGTTAGACCAATTTTAATAGGGTCATCTTTATTTATGTCACTATTAATAATAGAATCGTATAAATCATCTGTTCTTTTTAATTTTATTGGATTATCTTCACTATCAACATAAAAATCATCATTTCTAATTACTGATGGATTAATATGGCAAGCAAAGGCAAAGTTAGGTGCTAAAGCCCAAATAGATACGCAACATTGTAAATTATCTACATATAGTAATGGTTTAGATGAAGTAGTAACTTTAAAGCTGTGCATTGGGACGTGTTGAATTAATTCTAATGGTATATTTTGAATATCAAATTCAAATAGCTCTAAACTTTTCTTAATTAACTCATCATTATATTCAAATAATTTAAATATCTCCATTAATATTTCACATCCAATCTACATTATTTTCAATAGCTCTAATACATTTATATATACACAGTAAATAAATTTTATCATTGTCTTATTATTCTGTCAAAAAGTACAAATTTATATTTACACGCTTAATAATAGCATTTTTTTTACAAATAATTATTGACAAGCGTTTTTTTGCTGTGATATAATCGATTTGTTCTTAAGCAATGGGGAATTAGCTCAGCTGGGAGAGCGTCACGTTTGCACCGTGAAGGTCAGGGGTTCGATCCCCCTATTCTCCACCATTTAGAATTTATCCCTTGTATATCAAGGGTTTTATTATGCATAAAATTAAAGTTAGGCTTGTTCTAGCTTTTTTTGTCATAAATGTAAGTTGTTTCATACTTTATATTAGGTGGTGAGATAATGAAAAACTTTTATCATAATGGTTGTTTTATTTTGGGTCCTACGGGTCCAACTGGTCCTATGGGAATATCTGGTGTTACTGGTCCAACAGGTCCAACTGGGGCGACTGGTGTTACAGGGCCTACTGGAGCGACGGGAATTACTGGGTCTACAGGTGTTACTGGTCCAACTGGTCCTACTGGTCCTGGACTAAATAATAATTATGCCTTTATTGTAAATCAAGCAACCGATATTAGTTCTGGTAGTGTAATTCCACTAGCTTTACAATTTAGTGGAGGGACACCTAGTATTACTGTTAGTAACACTACAATTACTCTACCAAGTCCCGGTACTTATTATGTTTATTTTAGTTTAACAGGAAGATTTGGTGTTAATCAAAATGGATCTATAATTCCTATTATTAATGGAATACCTCAAGATCGTTTAGCACCTACTAATAATACTAATACTGTTAATAGCGATATTACAATTCAAGATGGAACATTAATTCAAGCTCCTATAGATAGTACTGTTCAGTTTTTATATACTGGTAGTGCTGCTGTTTCTAGAGCAAACTTTTTCGTTTCAGTTTTTAAAGTATCAAACCTCTAAAATATATTATCTATCATAGATGTTTCTACCTCTACAAAAATTATAATTTATATAAAAAGGCCTAGGATTTTATTTCTAAGCCTTTTTACTTTGTTTCTTCTTTCTTATTACAAACCAGTAGTACATTGCTACTACAAATATTATTACTAATATTATTAAGATTATGTGTGAGAAATTATCTAAGTAACCGACAATAGTCTCCCATTTATCTCCTACTATACTACCTATTATTATTAAGACAGTATTCCAAATTAAAGAACCTGATATCGTATATAGTAAAAACTTTTGCATAGGCATCTCACTCATACCAGCAGGAATAGAGATTAAGCTTCTTACAATAGGAATAAATCTACAGAAGAAAACTGTTTTATTTCCTTTAGTATCAAACCATTTATCGGCTTTTTCTATATCACTTGCTTTAAGTCTTAATACTTTACCTATTTTACCATTTACTATTCTTTTTAATCTTTCTTTATTAAAGATCTTACCAATATAGTAAAGGACAATCGCTCCAAGAAGTGATCCAAAAGTTGCTGCTACTATCATGATAGGAATATTTAAAGATGTATAAGTAGTCATAAAACCACCAAATACCAATATTACTTCTGATGGTATTGGAGGAAAAATATTTTCTATAGCAATTAGAAGAAATACTCCTAAATAGCCAACTTGTTCCATTATATTAATTATTATTTGTTCCATTATAAAACTCCTTTCTTTTTAATAATCTATATTAGAAAAATCTCCATAATCATAGGAAACCATTTCCAAAATGTCATCAAGATCCATTAGATACTCATTTCCCCAACTAGAGACAATAACTTTATCATCTGTTACTCCTGTTATAGTCATGGCATGACCTCCAATATCTTCAGCATATTTATCATCAAAATAGCCATTACCGTCGACATCTTCAGGATAATATAGGGTAAAGTCATTTGCTGAAATTATTAATTGTTTTCCATCATTTAACATATTTCTAATATCTTGGGTAGTAATATCCGAAAGATCCTTATATAATGGGGTATTTTCATCAAATTCTATTCCTTTTTCAGCAAATTCACTAGCTATTTCATTCCATCCTTCAGTGCCTGGTTCGTATACTGGCCTAGCATTTTCAACGGAAACAGTTATACCCTTTTCTTGTAAAAACTGTTCCATACCAGCACCAACTTTATCAATATAACTTCCTCTTACGCCTGTTCTAGTAAACTCTTCTTCATCTAAAGCAGCATCGCCATTTCTAACTTCTCTTTCTAATTCCGCATTACCATAAACTTCTTCAATAGTTTCAAAATCGCAATAATTTTTAGCATAATATAAGAAGAAGTCTAAGAAAAGATATTCATAATTATAATCTTTATATACCTTACCTGTTTCTTCATTAATGGCAAGATTATATGGTGGATAACCAAATCTTGCATAGAAATCTAATTCATCATGAAATAGATACTCTTCTAAAATAGTATTAATAGCAGCGACATAACCACATCCTACACGATTCATCCTAAAAAATAGTAATTCTAAATCTTCAGCAGTTATATCAGAATAATAATTTTCAGCGATTTCCCATATTTTTTCATCCTGAATAAATTTTTCAGCATTATCATTTAAACTGCCTTGATTACCACCATATTGATTTAATTTTTTACATTCTTCACTATAAATTCCAGCATTATTATTTTCAATCACAGGACTAGTGCTAAGATTTTCAATCTTTACTTGTTCATTATTAACAGTAGTAGTAATGGCTTTGGCTACTTTAGCAGTAGTTAATTTAGAAAACTTTTCACTATTGTTATTAATAGATATTTCATTTTTTATATTTACTCTATTATTATAATTAGCTTTTAAACTTGTCATTTTAAATCCCCTGTTGTTTTATTAAGAAAAATTTTAGTTTTTAGACCTGTTTTTTCTATTATTTCTTTTTCTAAATCACTAATTAGTTGTTTTAAAAATTCATTTTGTTTTCTTAAATTAACTAGAAATTCTTCTTTAGATAATTCTTTACTATTTTTTCCATAAACTAGTTCTATTACAATAGTACCATTTTCTACTATGTTTTCTAATGTTGGTGGATTATAAGTAGCAGTCTTGACATTATCCTTTTTTAAAATTTCTTTATAAGTAATCCCTACAATATTTAAAACTTCATTATCTATTTTTTCTTTCTTAATTAAGATATTTAAGTATTGTTCTTCTATTTTTTCAATATAGAACTGATTTAGACATCTAAAGTATTTTGATATAAAAGAAGAATATTTTTCGTTAAGTTTAATATTAGTAAATAATAAATTACTTTTATCTATTTTCTCATCTATAGAAGAGAAATTAAAAGTATTATTCAATAAAGTAAAAAATCCTTCTTTATAAAGATTTAAGACTTTACGATAATTAGTATAATCATCATTAATTATTAAATCTTTTTTCTTTGCAAGTTCCATTCTTTTTTCAAAATTATCACTCATACTTTTTTTCTCCTTACTATTAGGATTACTACGTTTAGTATAACATGGATCTTCTTAGTTGTAAAATAGGTTTTAAGTTTTGCTTTTATATTTATTATTAAGATATTCTTCTTCTAAAAGATATTTATTTTTATCTTTAATTAAATGATGATAATCACGTTTGAAAAGGTGTTCATTTCTTACGATCTTACTTTTTTTAAAATGGTATTTATGAAGATATCTTTCGAGAATAAAACGTTCTAAATAGTATTTTACATTTTTATATTCTAAGAGTAATTTAATTAATAAGAGAATGATAATTATTAGAAGATTAAGACTAGGATTATATATAAAGAAAATTATAAAAATACTTAGAGTTAAGTAAGAGATTAGATAAATTAGTTTGAAACTTAAATTATAAGAAGTTAAATAGCATATAAGACATTGTAGTATTCTACCACCATCTAATGAATAGATGGGTAATAGATTAAATAATAATATATTATAATGAATCATGGTTATTAGAAAGTGATAATTATAGAAATAAGGTATCTTTATGATTAAGAAATATGCTAGTATTTGCATAATAGGTCCCATTAATAAAACTATTAGTTCTTCTTTTAAAGGACAATTTAGGTCATGAGAGAATTTAGATATGCCTCCAAATGGATAGAAATGGATTTTTTCTGTAGACCATTTAAAGAAAGTGGCAGTAAAGAAATGTCCACATTCATGAATTAAAAGTAAATAAGAAGTTATGATAATAAAGAGAAAATTGGCTGATAAAATAGATAATATTATAATGATATAGCAACTTTTATGGATTTCTATTTTATGAAAGATATTCTTTATAGTCGACAAATTTTCCTTCTTTTTGAAAAGCTAAATAGATAGTAGTATCTAGGCTTTCACCAATTAGACTACCTTTTTCAACATAGTCATACATATTAACAGTACTATTGACATTACCATAAAAAACATCGACTCCATTCATTTGTTGGATTATTACTGTTTGCCCATATTTATCTTTATTACCAATAAAAACAACTATTCCACTATCAAGTGCTGGCACTAAATAGTTTTTATTTACTGTTAGCTTAACGCCATCTTCATAAAGACTTGAAGATTTATATTTTAAATTTTCATAAAAGACTGTTTCTGTATTAGTAGATTCTTTTTTAGAGCCTTTAAAGAAGTAGTCATAGATTTCTTTAAAGTCTGTAAAAGGAAGAGTTTTATTATAGACATATTCATTAAAAGCAGTTTTAAAGTCACTATTTAATTTAAAAGATATTAGTATTATTAACATAATTATTATTGTTATTAAGAACTTGGTAATTAAAATTCTTAATTTCTTTTTTAATTTTGGATTAGTATTTTGTTCTTGTTTTTTATTATAAAATTTAGATTCTATCATTTTTTATCTCCTATTAGTAATTTATATGCTGAAATAATTAAAAAAAGACATTAATTAAGATGTCTTTTATGAGGCAAATATTTGCATATTAAATAAAGAATTTCACCATATATTATATTTAAAAGAAGACTATTTGTTATTAAGTATATAGTAATATTGATAGTAATAGGTACAACATTGAAGATAAAAAGACTAAGGGCTAAGAGAGTATGGTAAATTATGATAGTAAGAAGCATTAAGAATATATTAGTAAAGATATTTATCTCTAGTTTTTGATAAATTAAAGTTATTATTAAAGCGGTAAGAAAAAAGAAAATAGCATCTGCTAAAAAGAGATTAGTATATAATAAGTCATAGAAATAACCTATTATGACAATTAGAATATAGTAGTTTCTTTTCTTTTTTTGAAAAAAAGGATAGATAATAATAAGACTTATAATCGTAAAATATGGGGTAAAAAGAGATAAATCATTGATCATATAGGGAAAAAAATTACTTAGGATTCCATCTAAGAAAAGAGAAGTTATAACAATAATAATGGGTAAAATCATTCTTTCTCCTCCCCTAGTATAGTAACATAGTGAATATTATTAAAGTCTTGAGAAGTTTTAACTCCTAAGGTTTTAGAAAGTCCATATTTATCATTAGTGATTGTTTCAACAACACCAATATAGATACCACGAGGAAACATTCCACCTAGACCACTAGTTGTAACTACATCGCCTTCTTTTATTTCGACCATACTATCTACACCGCTAATTAACACAAGATTTGTTTCTTTATCATAACCACTTAAAATAGCAGTTGTATCACCATTAGTAGTAGCGATAGAAACAGATACTTTATTATTAACGTCATTAGCAGTTATAAGTTTTATTTCACTAGAATAATTAGTAACTTTCTCTATTTTACCAATTAAACCATTTTTAGTAATAGCAACCATGTTTTTCTTTAAACCTGCTTTTTTTCCTTTATCAATAGTTAATGTTTGATACCAATAGCTTTTATTTCTTGTAATTACAGTAGCATTTATAGGTGTATAGCCTGTTAATGTTTGATTTAAATCTAAAGTATCACGTAACTGTTCTATTTCTTCTTCTAGATGAACATTTAAATTCTTTTGGATAAGATAACTTTCTGTCAAATCTTCTCCTTTTTCTAAATTTAAAGAAGTAAAGGGTAACATTACTCCTTTCATAACTAACATAGCTGCATCTTTAAAAAAGGATTCAACTGTTGTTAATTTTCTATTAGAAGAAAGGGAATAAAAAAGGACAAAAAAAGAACAAAAAACAATAATTGCAATAATAATAATTTTTTTCCGTTTCTTTCTTTTTCTATACATAGTACTAATTCCTTTCTCATTTTAGTATACCCTTTTTTTCTATATTATAAAAGATTATTTTCTAAAAAACTGTAATATTTATTATTATATATAATTAGATGATCTAAAATAGGAATACCATGTAATATACCTAGTTTAACTAAGTAGTTAGTAAATTCAATATCTTTTTTACTAGGATTAACATTAGATGATGGATGATTATGAAGACAGATAATATAACTAGCATTTATTTTATAAGCTTCTTTAAATATTTCTCTTGGATGAACACTACTTTTAGTCATAGTTCCTTTAAAGAGAAGCTTATGAGTTAAGAGATGGAAACTACTGTTTAAAAATAGACAAAAGAAACATTCTTGGTTAAGACCGTAAAAAAATGATCTACTATAAAGATAGATATTTTTAGCATTATTAAGTTTAATTTTTTGTTTATCTTCTTCTAAGATTATTCTTTTACCAAGTTCTACTGTTGCTAGTATTTTAGTAGCTTTAGCAGGACCTATTCCTTTTATTTTAGTTAATTCTGTTATTGATAGATCTAAAAAGTTTTTTAAATTACCAACTTCTTTTAGTAATTTAAAGGCAAGTTCACTAACATTAGTATCTTTTACACCGCCTTCAAGAATAATAGCTAGTAATTCACTGGTAGATAAAGATTCTGCTCCATTTTCAATTAGTTTTTCCCGTGGTCGTTCTTCTTTAGGTATTTCTTTTATTTTCAATTTATAACACCCCCTATAATTATTTTATACAATAAGATGTTTTTTAATCTAAAATTAATTGTTCATAATTAGCTAGAACTACTTCATTAATAGCTAGTACTTCATCTTGATAGGTTGTTTTCTTTAATAAAAGATCCATTTGTTCTAAAGAAGTTAAAAATTCTTCATTATCAACACTCATTTTTTTAATAGTAGTATTTATCTTTAAATCATGATAGACATCAGCAAATTTATCTAAGTTTTCTTCATCTTTTGTAATTGCTAAATATACTACATAGTTATTATCTTCTTTAGTAATTAGTTTTACTTCAATGTCATTTGTGGCATTCTCGGCTTGTTCCTTGCTATTATAACTTCCTTCCATTACGAAATAAAGACTATTTACTTCTTTAACGACGGTAGTATCTTCTAGTTTATATTGCTCAAATAAGTAATTACCTAATATCGCTCCTAAAAATATTGCTACTATTAATGTCATAAAAAAACTCTTTGTCATTATTATCACCGCTTTTATATTAGCATTAGATATTTTAATAATTTGTCGAAAAGTGTAGTAAATTTATCGAAAAAATGATAAATTAATAATAGGAGGTATAAGATGAAGACGGTTAAAGTTCTTTTGATTGGCATTGTCTGTATTATAGGATTAACAGGATGTAATAGTGATAGTAAAGAGACTCTTACTTGTACTAGAACACAAAATCAAAATAATATTAAGACTTCTTTAAAGTATACAATTAATTATAAAGATTCTTATGTAACAAAAGTTAAAAGTGTAGAAACTGTTGAAACTAGTGACTTGGATATTTTAAATAGTTATAAAGAAGAGATAGAAAATTTATATAGTCCTTATGATAATATTGATTATTATGAATATAATGTTGTAATTAATGATCATAAATTAACTTCTACTGTTAATATTAATTATGAAAAAGTCGATACAGATAGATTATTAGAGATTGATTCTTCAAATGGACAACTTATAAATGATGGTAAGATTAAGATAAATGATATTAAAGAAGTTTATGAAAATCTTGGAGCTATTTGTAAATAGTAAAGACTGTTAGCATTTAGTTGTTAACAGTCTTTTTCTTTATAAATATTTATCTAATTTATCTGTTTTATATAGTTCTATTTTATATTTAAGTTTATCTAGGGCAGCATTCATAGTTTTAATCTTTTCTTCAAGCTTTTCTTGTTCTTTTTCTAATAGTTGTTGGCGAGTTAGTTTAGTACTTTCTCCTTTATCGTATAAATTAACATATTTCTTTAATACTTCTATAGAAATACCAGCACTACGCATACATTTAATAAACTCTATTCTTTTTAAATCTTCTTCACTATAATCTCTTATACCACTACTATTTTTCTTAACAGGTCCTATTAATCCTACTTTTTCATAATATCTTAACGTATCATTAGTCATATCAAATTTTTCTGCTACTTCTTTTATTGTCATAATTTTTCTCCTTTATATTTATATTATCACTTAGAGTATAGTCTAAATCAATAGTTAATCTAATATTTACATATTTTATTTTTTATTTAGTATAATAATAGTGATAGTAATATTGAGGTGATATGAATGAATAAAAAAGTTATTGGTATTTCTCTTATAACCTGTGTTTTTTTAATTACGCTTAGTATATCTTTGTACTTAGGATTTAAGAGTGATGATGAGAGCGACGTAAATTATTTAACTGCTTCTGTTATTAGTATTAATGATGATTATGTAACTCTTCGTGATAGTGATAATATTATTTATACTTTTGGAATAAGTGATAGTAGTTTAAATCTTGGAGATAGTTTAAAAGTTAGTTTTGATGGAAAGTTAAATAAAAATAAAGAGATACAAAGAAAAGAAGTTTTAGACTATAAGAATATTAATAGTACTAGTGATAGTGAAGGAATACCTAGTAATTGGCAAGATAATGGTATCTTTAGTGATTTTTATATATTTGCAATGAAGAAGTTAAAGACTATGAGTTTAGATGAGAAAATAGCTCAGTTACTTCTTGTAAGATATCCTTTAAATAATCAAGTTAGTACTTTAGAAAAATATCAGTTTGGTGGGTTTATCTTTTTTGAGAAGGACTTTAAAGATAAGAGTAAGAGTGAAGTAAAGAAAATGATTAATGACTTACAAAATGTATCTAAAATACCTATATTAACGGCTGTTGATGAAGAAGGAGGAACTGTTGTTAGAGTTAGTAGTAATCCTAATCTTGCTAGTAATAAGTTTTTATCTCCTAGAGATTTATATTTAAGTGGGGGATTTGATAAAATAAAAGAAGATACTGTTAATAAGAGTTTATTATTGTCTGAACTTGGTCTTAACTTAAATCTAGCACCTGTTGTAGATGTTTCTACTAATTCTAGTGATTATATGTATAAGAGAACTTTAGGAGAAAATACAGAGTTAACTAGTACTTATGCTAAAACTGTTATTAAGGCTAGTAAAGGATTAGGAGTATCTTATACTTTAAAACATTTCCCTGGTTATGGTAATAATAAAGATACACATAATGGAGTTGTTAATGATAATAGAAGTTATGATGATATAGTTAAAAATGATTTGCCTCCTTTTGAAGCTGGTATTAATGAAGGTGCGGAAGCGGTACTTATAAGTCATAATACTGTAACTAATATTGATTCTAGTAATCCTGCTTCTTTATCTGTTGATATTCATAATTTACTTAGAAATAAATTAGGCTTTACAGGAATTATTATTACTGATGATTTAGCGATGGGAGCGGTATCTAGTATTAATAATGCTACTGTAAAAGCTATACTTGCTGGTAATGATTTAATTATTACGACTGATTATGAAGAAAGTTTTAATGATATTAAAGATGCTATTAATAATGATACTATTGATGAAGGATTAATTGATAAGTTAGCTTTTAGAGTACTTGCTTGGAAATATTATAAGGGCTTAATATTTGAGAATCAAAAATAGGTTAAGATTATTTGACTTAACCTATTTTATATTATCTTCCTTTCATTATATGTTTATCTGTTTTTTTATTATATTCTTCTATAAGTTCATATACTTTTGTATAATCAATACTTTGGTAATTTTCTACCTTTTTCTTAATTCCCTCTAATCCATTATAACTATTAATAACTTTATAATATTTTTCTTGAAATTCATTATTCATAATACTTGCTATATCTAAATATAAATCACTTGCTTCTTTACCTATTGTATCCTCTAAATAATTTAAAATATCTAATTCGTTATTTATAAACGCTATTTGATTAATAGTATCTTCTCCAAATATTTGTTGTAATATATAAGCTATTCTGACTTCCTTTGGGTAACCACAACCACTCGTTTTAAAGCTATTTTCTAAAGCTATTTTTCTTGTTAGAAGTTCATTTATTCCTTCTTTAAGGGCTGTAGAACCACCGCTTCCACAAAAATGCATTGTTTCATGTAGTAATAAATCTGCAAAATATTCTTCTAGAGTCATTCCCTTTTTTATAACATGATTAATATATGTCATAAAAGTATTATTATTTATAATTAAATTTGTATTATCATAAACTTTATGATTTTTATTAGATCCATAATTAGGCATTTTTTTTAACTCATCAAAAGCTTTATCAGCACTTAATGGCAAAGATATATATTTATTATTAGCATAACCATTAATGGAGCTGTAATCAAAAATTTGAATAATATTGCTATAATCTTTAATATTAGAAAGATATGTAAATCGCTCTTTAGGTATAAATCTACCATACTTTATAACTATAGATTTTATATATTCTTCTAGGGTTAGAGTCAATTTTTTATGTATTTTATCTAATTCATTTTTAGTTGTTATTTTAATCACTACTTTATAGAAAAAGACTTAAGTAAAGTACTTAAATCTAATCTAATATATTCTTTAAGACTATTGTCTTTGTTCTACTCATTTCTTTTAAAGTTGTAGATATTCCTTCATTACCAATTCCTGAATGTTTCCAGCCACCAAATGGCATTTCAGCTGCTCTAAAGAAGCTTGCTCCATTGATAACTGCTCCTCCTACTTCAAGAGCATTAGCAACTTTGAAAGCTGTTTTCATATCACGTGTCATAATATTTCCACATAGTCCATAACTACTTTGATTAGCTATTTCAATGGCTTCTTCTACTGTATCAAAACTACATACAGGAATAACTGGTCCAAAGATTTCCATATCTTTCATAACGTCCATATCACGTGTAACGTTATCAAGAACTGTTGGTTCTAGGAAAGCACCGTTTCTTCTACCTCCATAGACAAGTTTAGCTCCTTGTTCAATAGTCTTTTTAATTTGATCTTGAACTCTAATAGCTGCTTTTTCATTGATTAAGCAACCAATATCAGCATCTTCACTTTGAGGCATAGCAACTTTTAATGTCTTAATCTTTTCAACAGCTTTTTTAATAAATTCATCTTTAACATCTTTTTGAACTAAGAATCTTTTACTAGCACAACATACTTGTCCTGTATTATAAAGTCTTCCCCAAACCATTTCATTTATAACTAGGTCCATATCAGCATCATTCATAACGATGAAAGCATCATTTCCACCTAATTCTAGCATAACATGAGTAATGTTTTTTGCACAGTTTGCCATGACTTCACTACCAACGGCTGTACTTCCTGTAACAGTCATTAAATTTACCATAGGATGTTTGGCAAGAGCTTCGCCAGTAGTTGGACCATCACCTGAAATACAGTTGATTACTCCAGCAGGTACTCCTGCTTCCATCATTAAATTACAGTAAGTGTGAAGTGTTAATGGATTATAAGTAGATGGTTTAACGATAACACTATTACCCATGATTAGAGCACTTGGAACTTTTTGACCAAATAAGTCACATGGAAAGTTAAATGGAATAATACATCCTACTACTCCTAGAGGTTCTTGAAAGGTCATTTGAATTGTTTTCTCTTGACCTTTTTCAATTCCTGCAGGAATAACATTTCCATATTCATGTTTGGCTTTTTCTACATAACCATATACAAAACTTCTTGTATTAGCAATTTCTCCTCTTGCTTCTTTAATTGGTTTACCTGTTTCTTTAGATAGAAGCTGTGCAAGTTCTTCAGCTTTTGCTTCTACTAAATCAACAAATTTATAAAGTATGTCTCCACGTTCATGCATAGGCATTTTAGCCCAAACTTTTTGGGCTTTCACAGCTTCTTTTACACACATATCAACATCTTGTTCTGTAGCATTTGGAACTGTATCTATTAACTCTCTTGTGGCAGGATTAGTTATTTCTATTACTTTTCCATCGCTAGCATCAACTAAACGACCACCTATTAAATTCTTCATAGGACCCCTCCTATTCTTCGCCAAAAGCAGTAAATGATAGCATTAATCCACCACAGATGTTAGCAGAATGTTCATCATAACCATATTCACCAAAAGTAAAAACAGTTATAAATGGAACACCCCTAGCTTCTTCTACTAAATTGTTATAAACTTCATCGATTCTATCACCAATTCCAAGTTTACGACCACCACAGTGTACTAAGAAATAACCTGCAGGTTCTGTTGTTAATTGACTCTTAGCATCTTTAAGAGTAGTTTTAGTAGATTTAATTAGTTCATCTACACTAGCTTCTAATTGAACAATAGCTGTTTTTTCAACTACTTTATTACCTAAATTAATAACATCATCTGCTACACTTCTTGTACCCATATCATCTCCAAACATTGGATGACGAACTACTGTTAAGTTTCCTAGCGGATCTTTTACACCTAATGGTTTAGTAATTGATGCTACTAGTAAATTTTGTCCTTTTAGGTCTGCTGGTTTTTTACCAATCCAATCTGCATATTTTTTTAAAGCTGAAACACCATCAATACTAACTAAAGTACGATTATTTTTAACTTCAGTTATAAGACCATAGTTATCAGTTTCATTATATGCTCCTGTATAAGATGTTACGATGTCATTATCGGTATAGAAGAAAGCAACGGCAACACCATCAGAGAATACTTCATCATTACAAAAGATTTTCCAGTTTCCTTCTACAGTATCATCAGCAGCACTTCCGCCAAACATTGGAACACGTCCAATAACATCTTGAATACCCATTAGGTAATCTTCTTCTTCTTTTGGACTTGCTACCATATAGAAATAGTTTGGAGAATAGTTTTCTCCAGCATTTTCAACAGCTTTTCTTGCAACTTTTCTTCCTATTTCGCGAGCATTTTTACCAGCTTTGTGAGAGGCTACACCAACAGTCATATTACGATCATCAAAGGTCATCATTCCTGCAAAGCCGTCTTCACTTTCAATAATTCCATCATTAGTCATGATCATGCCACTACTAGTACAACCAATAATAGGTGCACCTTTCATAGCAGAGATAGCTCCACCTACTACTTCTTCAACGTCATCATTACAAGAACAATACATCATTCCTAGTTTAGGACGCATTCCAACTGTAGCATGTTTAGCTGCTTCTCTTCCTTTTTCATAACTATTTTGTAAAGTTGAATAACCAACTTTTGTTTTTAACATAAAATTTTCCTCCCTTTTTATCTATTCATAAGCTTCTTTATATAAAGCTAAAATATCTTCTTTTGTTACTTCTCTTGGATTACCGCCAGTACAAACATCATTAATAGCTTGATCTGCAAGTGTTTCAAGAGCATCATATGGTATTCCTATTTCTTTTAATGTTTTAGGTATACCTACACTTCTTGCTAGGCTATCAACAGCAACACATACTTTTTCAACAGCTTCTTCATCTGTTAAGTTATCCATATCAAGTCCAAACTCACGTCCCATATCTCTAAAACGATCAGGACACACTTTACCATTCCATCTTAAGATATGTGGTAAAAGTAGTGCATTAGCAAGACCGTGTGGTGTATCAAAATATGCTCCTAGAGAATGAGCCATTGAATGAACGATTCCAAGTCCTACATTAGAAAAGCCCATACCAGCAATATATTGGCCATAACCAACTGCTTCTATAGCATCTTTATCTTTTTCATTAACTGCTTTTTCTAAGTTATGATAAATTAAATTCATCGCTTGTTTATGGAACATATCAGTCATTAACCATGCACTTTTGGTAATATATCCTTCCATTGCATGAGTTAGGGCATCCATTCCAGTTGCAGCAGCTAGGCTCTTAGGCATTGTAGCCATAAGACTTGGATCAATTATTGCAACTACTGGGATATCATGTGGATCTACACATACCATTTTCTTCTTTCTTTCATCATCTGTAATAACATAGTTAATTGTTACTTCAGCGGCAGTACCTGCAGTTGTAGGTAATGCGATTATTGGCATACCTGGATTCTTAGTAGAAGCAACGCCATCAAGACTAACTACATCACTAAACTCAGGATTAGTCATAATAATACTCATACATTTAGCAGTATCAATAACTGAACCTCCTCCTACAGCGATTAAAAAATCTGCTTTACTATTTCTTAAAACTTCTAGTCCTTCATTAACATTTGCGACATTAGGATTAGGTTTGATATCACTATATACTTCATATGGTAATGATATCTCCTCTAAAAGTTCTGTAACTTTACTTGTAACATTGGCATCTAATAAAGATTTATCTGTTACAACTAAAGCTTTTTCAAATCCTCTTCCTTTAATTTCATCAAGTAAACTTCTCCTTGCATTATATCCAAAGTAAGAAGTACCATTTAAAATAATTCTGTTTGTCAATTTAAATACCTCCCTTATTATTAATTATAACATATATTTCGACATTTTTAAGAGTTTTTTAAAAAAAATAAATAGATCTATGTAGATAGACCTAATTATTAGATTCATGTGATATTTCTTCAATAGTTTTATTGTTGTTATTAAGTAGGGCCATACTAGTCCAACTTGAAGTTAATCCATAATCGATATAGATTAATTGCCCTGACATATATGAGCAGATATCACTTCCTATAACTACCATAGGATATCCCATATCTTTAGGTTCTGCTGCATAACCATTCCAACTTTTTAGGAAGATGCTTTCAATCATGGCTGCTCCTTCTTCAGCATTTCCTGTTGGACTTGTAGATTTATTAAAGTCATCTGTTAGTCCTGTTGTTGTATCTCCTGGGTTAATAGCATTAATTCTTATTTTTCTACCAATGAACTCTTCACTCATACATTTATAAGTTACATAAGAAAGTAGACACTGTTTAGCGAAAACATAAGAACTTTCTATTTCTTTTGGATGTTCATCATACCATTTCATAGCCTCTTCCCAAGTTTTTAAATTGATTAGTTCAACAGCTTTAGGATATACTTGTTGCCAACCAAAGCCACCAACTGATGAGATAAAAGTTACAGAGCCATGATCTTTAATTCTATCAAGTAGCCTTTCAGTCATATATTTTTGACTATAGAAGTTTACTTTTTGGACTAATAGTTCTTTTCCTTTAAATCCGGCAATACCGTGACATAAGAATAAAGCATCAATTTTATTAGGTAAATCTTCAATTACCTTATCAATTTCTTCTTTATTACTTAAGTCTGCTTTATAGACTTTCTTTACAGGTAAATCGATAGGATTAATGTCAATTGCATATACTTCTGCTCCTAGTTCTAGTAAAAGTTCTGTTGCAGATTTACTCATTCCCGAAGCAGAACCTGTAATTACAACAGTCTTTCCAACATAACCAAATAATTTTTTTAAATCCATTTAATCATCCTTTCTAGTTTATATTATTATTGTAACACTAGACGGAATAATTATTTTAAAAGTTTGTAAAGGTAGACTTAAGTTTACATATATTACTCTAAAGTTGTTGTCGATAGACTATTTAGGTTAAACTCAGCTCTTCTTCCAAGTTTATAAGCATAGTAACCAGCTGAAGCGATCATAGCAGCATTATCAGTACAGTATTTAAGTGGTGGGATGGATAAATGAATATTATTTTCATTACACATATCAGTTAAAGCCTCTCTTAAAATAGAATTTGCAGCAACTCCTCCTGCTACTATTAAGTTGTTAATATTATAATCTTTTAAAGCTTTCTTGGTCTTAGATACAATACTTGTAACGGCAACTTTTTGGAAAGAAGCAGCAAGGTCAGCTTTATTTATTTCATTACCCTTTTGTTCTTCGTTATGATTTAAATTTATAACTGCACTCTTTAAGCCACTAAATGAGAAATTATAAGAGTCATCATTTAAAGGTATAGGTAGTTTATAAGTAGGACTACCAACTTTTGATAGTTTATCTAATTTAGGACCTCCTGGATAAGGTAGTCCCATTATTCTTGCTACTTTATCATAACACTCACCTATAGCATCATCTAGAGTTCCACCTAGTTTTTCAAAGTTAAAATGATCAGTCATCTTAATAAGTTCTGTATGACCACCACTAACAACTAAAGCGATTAGAGGAAATTTTAACTCTTCAACAAGACTATTAGCATAAATATGTCCTGCAATATGATGAACGGGTACTAATGGTTTATTATAGATATAACTTAGAGTTTTAGCAGCTTGTAATCCTACTAGAAGGCTACCAATTAGACCTGGTCCATAAGTTATGGCTATGGCAGTTACATCCTCTATTTTCATATTAGCTTTTTTTAAACAGTCTTCTATTACTAGAGTTATATTTTTAACATGCTCACGACTTGCAATTTCAGGTACTACACCACCAAAGTTTTCATGGATAGCAATTTGACTAGAGGTACTAGTTGCAAGTTCTATAGTACCATTTTTAACTATTGAACAACTAGTCTCATCACAACTACTTTCTATTCCAAGTATATATATATCTTTCATATTATCACTTCCGATTTCTATTGTTTAATAAGGGTAGAGCCAGCTTCTGAAATATATAGTTTTCCATCTTTATAAATGTATGCAAAAGCCATTTCACTATTATTATAATTATATATAACCCAGTTACCTAATACTTGACAATTATCATTTGTAAATATTAAAACTGAACTAGAGTTTAGATCTTTCCAAGTGCCAATTAATTGGTTTTTGCTAATAGTGTAATTGTTAGTTTTAGAAACATTTGTTATACTGCTAGCTATTAATCCTTTTAATTCATTATATTTTGCCTCTATGGTGTTATTGATATTATTAGTAGTATTTTTAAGTTCAGTTAATTGATTTTCAAGATCGGTAATTGTTTGAATTAATTCCTCTTTTTCTTTTTTAGAATTTTCAAGTTCTTTTTCTAATTCTTCTGTTTTTTTAATATTATCTTTAACTATTGTTTTTAATTCATCTAGATCACTATTTTCTATTTTCTTTGAAACATCTTTACTATTCGTTTTAACAGAATCCTTTTCTTTATTTTCGCAACCGCTTGAAATAAATAAGCATAATAGTAATATTACACTTAATAGAAACTTTTTTCTCATCTTTATAATACCTCTACTACTTATATTTTCTATATTATATCATAAGATAATTTAAATGCTAATTATTTATGGTTAATTCTTTCCATTAAAAAACCGTTAATTCCATCATAATATTTTTCTCTAATAGAAACGATTTTAAAATCATATTTTTTATATAAATTAATAGCTGCTATGTTATCTTCTTTAACTTCTAAAGTTATATTTTTTATATTAGTATTTTGGTATTTATCTATTAGATAGCTTAATAGTTGTGAACCTATTCCTTGGCTACGTTTTTTTGTAATTACTTCAAATTGTTCTATTTCAATTCTATCATAGATAAGACTATAAAGAAGAAAACCAATTATTTTATCTTTTTCCACAAAGGTAATTATTTTTAAGTATGGGTTTGTGGAAAACTCTTTTTTTGTTAACTTATAAGTAAAATTATCCACAGTATCTTGTGGATAACTATTATATTCCTTAATCATAATCTCATCTTTTCCCCAGCTTTTCTTCTGCTTCTGTCTTTTTTAAGTAAATAGGATTTACTAGATGAGGATTAATTCCATCACTCTCTTCAAAATGTTTGACTATTTTTAAGATATCAGGATCATAGCTTTCTTTTTTTATGTTTATATCTAAATCATTATTAGTAATAGCTTTAATATCTAGGTCTTTAGCTTTAGTTAATAGAGTTTTTAATTCTATATGTGAATCTTCTAAAACTTGATTATTGTCTTTATCATAAATTGCTCCATAAACATAGCCTCTTCTAGCATCAATTAAAGGCATTTTAAAGGAATTAGTATTACAAGATATTGCCATTGCTGTTAGTCCTGATATAGGAGTAATATTAATATTTAAAGCCCAGGCAATAGTCTTAGCGATTGTTATACCTATTCTAATACCTGTAAAAGATCCTGGTCCATTTACTACTATTATTTTATCTAAATCTTTTGGAGTAATATTTGCTTTATCAAATAATTCAATTATTTTAGGTAAAGCTTCTTTAGATAGATCTTTTTCAAATTTTTTTTTGATAAAAGAAACTAGTTTATCATCAATAACAATACCACTATACAAATAATCACTTGACGTATCTATAAATAAGGTTTTCATAAAATGGCCTCACATAGTTCTTCATATTTTGAACCATATGGTGTAATTGTGATAATTCTTGTATCTTCATCCTCACTAGAAAGTCTAAATTTTATTTCTAAACGATCTTCTGGAAGATAATCTCTAATCATATCAGCCCATTCAATTACTGTAATTCCACCCTTATCATAATAGTCTTCAATTCCAATATCATTAGGATTACCATCTAGGCGATAAACATCCATATGATATAAAGGTAACTCACCGCTTGTATATTCTTTAATGATATTAAAGGTTGGGGATGTTATTTCTTCTTTTACTTCAAGAGAAGCTGCAAGTCCTTTAGTAAAAATTGTCTTGCCAGATCCTAAATCACCTATTAGACAGATAACCATATTAGGAAATTTTTCAGACTCAATATTTTGAGCTAATTCAATTGTATCCATTTCACTAGTACTTGTAATTTTATAGTTCATAATTCTCTCCTCTTTTCTATCTATAAATTATAGCAAAGGAGATATTACTTTTTCAAGATGTTTAGAAATTATTTTTCCATTACCTTAATTTTAAAGTTAAATTTCAGTAAATAATTTATCTAATTGAAATTTAAGTTTAGAAATCAACTATACAGCAAAAAAGAGCAAATTAATTTAAAAAGGAGCAGAAATTTTCCCTAAATACCAATTTATGTTGACATTAAAGGCTATTTTGAAGAAATTAACCGAAAAAAAGTTTTAAACACAAAAAAAGGCAATCATCCCCCTATCTGAAAAAATACCATTTTTTTAAATTTCAAAGATCA
>CASDWO010000108.1 GCA_949284575.1 uncultured bacterium | reverse complement strand
GAAATTATTTGATCAATTATAAAATTTTCTGTACTAATATTTAAAATTTGTGGTAATATATACATATGAAAGAACTCCTTTATTTTATTGTTTTTTTATTATTTATAGGTATATTATACCATGAGTTCTTTCATTTTTTTTATTTTCCAATAAATTTAGACTCCGTCATTGATGTAAATGATTTGAAAAAAGTCTTTATACTTGTTATAATACCTATAGAAAGGTAAGGAGCTTATTATGGATTTAAAATTAGAAGTATTTGAAGGACCACTTGATTTGCTCCTTCACTTGATAAAAGAAAATAAGATGGATATCTTTGATATAGAAATAGAAAGTATTACAAGACAGTATTTAGATTATATTCATAAGATGAAAGAACAAAACTTAGATATAGCATCAGCATACCTTGTAATGGCAAGTGAACTTACCTTGATAAAAGCAAGGATGTTACTTCCAAGACCAAAAGTAGATGAAGAAGAAACAGAAGAAGATGATCCAAGAGAAGAGTTAGTGGCAAGACTATTAGAATATCAAGCTTATAAAGAGATAACTAAAACATTAAAAGAAAATGAAAGCAAAAGACAAGAAATTCATACTAAATTACCAGAAAATATTAATAATTATATTGAAGAAGACACTACCATTAAAGGAGAAGGCTCTATTGATTTATTAGTAGATGCTTTTAGAAAATTTCTTGTAAGAAAAAGCGAAGAAAAACCACTTTCTACTAAAGTAACAATGAAAGAAATAACTGTATCAAGTAGAAAACTAGAAATAAGAAATATTTTAAAAACTGAAAAAAAAGTAAGTTTTTTTAAACTTTTTCCTGTATCGACTAAGGAATATATCGTAGCAACATTTTTAGCAATACTTGATATGGCAAGAAATAAAGAATTGTTAATTAAACAAGAAGAACTATTTAGTGATATTATTGTAGAGGGGGTAGCATAATGAATTTAAAAGCAGTTATTGAAGGCTTACTTTTTGTAGTAGGTGATGATGGACTTACTTTAGATGAGATAAGTAAATTATTAGAAATATCTAAAGAAGAGGCTAAAGAAATAATTTTAGAATTACAAAATGATTATCAAAATAGTGATAGGGGTATTAGAATAGATTTTTTAGGTAATAAATTAAAATTAACTACTAAGAAAGAACATAATATATATTATCAAAAACTATTAACAAGTGATGATAATAATACTTTAAGTCAAGCAGCTTTAGAAACTCTTGCCATTATTGCTTATAATCAACCTATTACAAGAGCTAGTGTTGATAATTTAAGAGGAATATCTAATAATCAAATAATAAGAAAGTTAGTTGCTAAAGGTCTAATTAAAGAAAGTGGTAGAAGTCCTCTTCCAGGACGACCAATACTATATGAAACAACAAGTGAATTTTTAGATTACTTTGGTTTAGCTTCGCTTGATGATCTACCTGATATGCGTGACTTTTTAGAAGAAGAGAAAGAACTAGATGATGTAGATTTATATAATTCTAAATATAAAGAAGAAAATTAATATATACAGATTATAGATATTTATGCTATAATCTATTTATGCCTGTATGGCGGAATTGGTAGACGCGGTAGACTCAAAATCTACTTCTAGAAATAGAGTTCCGGTTCGAGTCCGGATACAGGCACCATAGGAAAATTAGTTGAACTAATCAACATTAAATATACTTCAGTCTAAAATATGACTGATTTTTTTGTATATAAGGAAAGTGCGTTTTTTTATGAAAAAGCGAAAATATGTATTGACGAACATATATTTTATATAGTAAACTTAAATTACAAAGAGAGGTTTGATATATGAAAATATATAAAGCATATAAATTTAGGTGCGACTTAGTAGGTCGCATAATTTAGCAAGTGGGAATCCTGTCTAGTAAGGTGAACCCACACCACTAGTAACGAGTCTTGGAGCGAAAGCTGGTAAAAGTTAGTTTAAGCGTAGACTTAGGTATTAGGGTTAGCATTGAGTCTCGAATATATGCATACAATTAGAGTGCAGATGTAGTCTAAATCACAGAATGCAATTATTTGAAGGATTAAGGTTACACTATAAATTAGTTAATGTAGTTTAGATAATGTTTTAGATGAAAAAATAAACAAATTATTGAGTACGGTAGTGACTATCGGAATTTAAGCCTATGGAGAATAGGGAATACTCTAT
>CASDWO010000107.1 GCA_949284575.1 uncultured bacterium | reverse complement strand
GGAAGTAAGAGATAAATTATATGATTTAACAAATGATATAGATAATATAGGACTTTATGATCCTGAGAAAAGAAGAAAAGAGGAATTAGAATTAAAGATAGAATATCATACTAAGCTAGCTTTAGAAAAAGGAATTGAAAATGGTTCTAATAATGAGAAAAAAACTATTGCTAAGAATCTCTTAAAAGATGGACTACCTATAGATAAAATATCTAATTATACTGGTTTAAGTGAAAAACAGATAATGATGTTAAATTAAAGTATCTTGAAAAAATATAAGATGTAAGCTAAAATAAGTTATGTAAAGTAACTTATTTTTTGTTGGGTGTGGTTTTTATGAAAGACTTTAAGGAAAAGTTAAAATTAGTACCAGAATTACCTGGTAGTTATCAAATGAAAGATAAAAATGGCTATATTATTTATGTAGGTAAAGCTAAAAACTTAAAGAAACGTGTTAGTAGTTATTTTCGAGGTAATGTAACTGGAAAAACTGCTATGTTAGTTAATGATATTGATGATTTTGAATATATCGTTACTGATAGTGAATTAGAAAGTCTTATTTTAGAGATTAACCTAATAAAAAAATATGATCCTAAATATAATATCTTACTTAAAGATGATAAAAGTTATCCTTATATTGAATTAACTAACGAATTATATCCAAGACTAAAAGTAGTACGTAATGTTTCAAGAAAAAAGAAAAATCATAAATTATTTGGACCATATCCTAATGTAACCGCAGCTCGTAAAACAGTTAATATGATTAATCGCTTATACCCATTAAGAAAGTGTGAAAAACTACCTAAAAAAGAGTGTCTTTATTATCATATTAATGAATGCCTAGGCTACTGTATTAAAGATATAGATAAAGATACTATTAAATCTATGACTGATGAAATAACAAGTTTTCTTAAGGGTAATAGTAGTTTTATTAAAGAGAAAATTACAAAAGAAATGGAAAAAGCTAGTAATAGTTTAAATTATGAAAAAGCTTTAGAATTAAGAGAAATGCTTAAAGATATTGATATTACTCTTACAAAACAAAACATAGATTTAAAGAAAAATTATAACTTTGATATCTTTGCTTATACTACTATCGATAATTATTTATCAATAACAGTCTTCTTTATAAGAGAAGGAATTTTATTTGGAAGAGTCCATGAAACTTTACAAACTTTAGATAATGAAGTAGATGATATGGAAGAATATATCATTAAATTCTATGATAGAAATGTTCTAGCTCATGAAATACTTATACCTGATACCTTAAATGCTGAACTATTAAGTGAATATTTAAATACTAAAGTTCACGTTCCACAAAGAGGAGAATTAAAAAAATTAGTAGATCTTGCTAAAGAAAATTCTAAAGTAGTTTTAAATGAAGAATTAGAAACTCTAAAAAAAGATGATAACAAAAAAAGAGAAGCCTTAAATGAATTAAAAACACTTCTTGGTGTAGAAAGTGTATCACGGATGGAAAGTTTTGATAACTCTCATTTATTTGGAACATACTATGTAGGGGCGATGGTAGTATTTCGTGATTTTGAACCCTTAAAAAATGACTATCGTAAATATAAAATTAGTACAGATGTTAAAGATGATTTAGGAGCGATGAAAGAAGTCTTATATCGTCGGTATTATAGAGCAATTATGGATAATGAAACTCTTCCTGATTTAATTGTTATGGATGGAGGAGAAACGCAAGTAAATGTCTGTAAAGAGATACTTTCAAGTTTAAACTTATCTATACCTATAATAGGTCTTAAGAAAGACTCTCACCATAGAACAAGTACCATTATTGATAGTAATTATAAAATATTAGATGTTAAAAGTGATAGTAATTTATTTCTTTACTTATCTAAAATTCAAGAAGAAGTCCATCGCTTTGCTATTACTTATCATCGTAATATTAAAAGTAAAGGATTGCTCTCTAGTTACTTAGATTTAGTACCTGGTATTGGAGAAGTTAGACGTAAAGAATTGCTAAAAAAATTTGGTTCTATGAAAAGATTAAAAGAAGCATCCTTAGATGATCTTGGAAAAATAGTTAGTGATAAAGTGGCTTTAGATTTATATAAAGTCTTACATGAGGAAGGAGATAATAAAAATGAATAAAAAAGGTTTTTCGTTAGTAGAATTATTAGCAGTAATTATTATTTTAGGAATATTAATAACTTTAGGTTATGCTGCTGTTTCTTCTTATATTGGTGATGCTCATGATACAACTTATGAATCATTTGAAAGTAGTCTTGTTGATGGAGCAACAAATTATTTATTAGAACATAGTGGTAATATTCCTAATGAAGGAGAATCACTTGTAATTGACACAGCTAAACTTATTTGTGATGGCTATGTAGATAAATTAATAGATCCCCGTGATGAAACAAAGACTTGTAATTTAAATAGCTATACAATTGTTAAAAGAAACAATAATAGTGGTTATAATATGGATCTTGAATATACAGCTTGTCTAAAATGTTCAGATTATCAATCTCCTGGTTGTTCAAAATCAATTAGTGGTTTTAAAAGACTAAAAAAAGATGCATCATGTGAGGTAGACTAATGAGTATAATTAAAGTAATGGACGAAATTCTTGCTAATAAAATAGCAGCAGGAGAAGTTGTAGAACGTCCTTTAAATGTTGTCAAAGAATTAGTTGAAAATTCAATTGATGCTAATAGTAGTGAAATTAAAATAACTTTAGAAGAAGCAGGTACTAAAAAAATTGTTGTTAGTGATAATGGTAATGGTATGGATAAAGATGATGCTGTTTTAGCATTTTCAAGACATGCTACTAGTAAGTTAAAAAACTTAGATGATCTTTTTAACATTTCCTCTTTAGGTTTTAGAGGAGAAGCACTTCCATCTATTGCCTCTGTTTCTTTAGTAGAGCTTATTACTAGTAAAAATGGTATTGGTACTTATATAAATCTAGAAGGTGGAGTAATTAAAGAAGTTAAACCATATGACTTATCTATTGGAACTTCAATAGAAGTAAAAGATTTATTTTATAATACTCCAGTAAGATTAAAATATTTAAAAAATCTTTATACAGAACTCGCTTTAATAGTTGAATATGTCAATAAAATGGCTCTTTCTTATCCTAATATAAAATTTATTTTAACCAATAATAATAAAGAGCTTCTAAATACCGTAGGGGATGGTAATTTATTAAAAGTAATTTATGCTATATATGGTAGTGAAATTACTAAGAAAATGATTAGTATTTCTAGTGAGAATGATGATTATGTTATCTCAGGCTATATAGGTTATCCTGAGATTGCTAAAACATCAAGAAATGCTATTACAACTTTAGTAAATGGTAGAGTTATTAAAAATCCAGACTTAAATAGATGTTTAATAGATTGCTATCATACTTATATTCCTAAAGATAAATATCCTTTAGTAGTGTTAAATATTGATGTAGATCCTATATTAATAGATATTAATATTCATCCTCAAAAAATGGATATTAAGTTTTCTAAATTAGATAGTCTTAAAGAATTAATAACTAAAACCATAAATAGTAAATTAAAAGAACTTTTATTAGTACCCCATGCTTCTATTAGAGATATAAATGCTATTTATGAAATTGAAGATTCTCTTCCTAATTATGGTTTTTTAACTAAAGAAGAGGATGAAGATATATCTACTTTATCTAAAGATATTAATGAAAAAAAGGAAGCTTTAACATTTGATTTTGATAATGATAATTTACTAACCGGTGAGAAATCTTTAGAAGTAGTAGAAGATGTTACAAAAACTATAGAAGATAACACTAGAATAAAAGAGATGTTTCCTGTAGGTGTTGTACATAAGACTTATATAATCGCTGAAAACTCTAGTGGAATGTATATTATTGATCAACATGCTGCTGCAGAACGTATTAACTATGAAAAAGTCTTAAATGCTCTATTAAAAGATGATTATCAACTAATAGATTTATTAGTTCCTATTAGATTAGAATACTCATCAAGTGAAGTTATTAGAATTAAAGAACATTTAGAACTTTTAAAAAGTATTGGTATTGGTCTTGAAGAATTTGGTGATAATACATTGATTGTTAGATACCATCCAACCTGGTTTTTTGAAGGATATGAAAAAGAAGCAATAGAAAAAATAATTGCTATAATTTTAGAAAAAGGGGAATTTGATAAAGAAAAGTTTATTTATAAGACTGCCTCTACTATGGCTTGTAAAATGAGCATCAAAGCTAATGATTATCTTGATCTTAATACAGCAAAGATTCTTCTAGATAACTTAAGATGTTGTGATAATCCTTTTACTTGTCCTCATGGTAGGCCAACTATTATTACATACAGTAATTATGATTTAGAAAGACTCTTTAAAAGAGCGATGAATTAGAAATGAAAAATCATAGTAAATTAGAAATAAAATTTCAAAAAAAATATTAAACTAATTGATTTATTTGGAGCTATACTATAAAAATAGAAATTTTAACTTTTATATACCATATTTTGTCTTAATAAAGATAATATAAAAAGAGGATGATAAAATTACGTAAGACTGATTACTTTAAGTAAATTTTTAAAAAAAGTTATTACGATTTTATTTGTATTTGCAAGTAATTTCGTAATATAAACATTGACAACCATTAAGTAAATAAGATAATATTTATTATAGGAGAGTTTTATGATCATTGCTATATTAGGACCAACTGCTGTTGGTAAAACTGCTTTAAGTATCGCTTTAGCTAAAAAATACAATGCCGAAGTTATTAATTTTGATGCCATGCAAGTGTATGAAAAATTAGATATTGGTACAGCTAAAGTAACAAAAGAAGAAATGGAAGGAGTTCCTCATCACTTACTTAGTTTCGTTCCACTTGATAAAAATTATTCTGTGTATGACTATCAAAAAGATGCTAGAAATCTAATAGATAAACTACTAAAAGAAAATAAAAATATCATCTTAGTAGGAGGAACAGGTCTTTATTTAAAAGCCACTCTTTTTGATTATAAATTTACTGATGGAACAACTTATAAAGAATATAATGATTTAACTAATGAAGAACTAATTACTAAAATAAAATCTTACAATATAGAAGAATTACCTCATATAAATAATAGAAAAAGATTAGTTCGTCTTTTAAATAAACTTGAAAATAATGAGTCTATTACTAATAATGGTAATAATCTTTTATATAAAGATACCATCTTTATAGGACTAACTACTAATAGAGATACTTTATATGATAAAATTAATAAAAGAGTAGATATAATGTTTAATAATGGACTTTTAGAAGAAATAGAAGCCTTAAAAGATTATTTTAAAACCTCTAAAGCTTTAAATACTGCGATTGGTTATAAAGAATTTATTCCTTATTTTTATCATGAAAAAACTAAAGAAGAAATAAAAGATGATATTAAAAGAAACTCAAGACATTATGCTAAAAGACAATATACATTCTTTAATCATCAGTTTAAACTTACTTGGTTTAATACAGATTATGATGACTTTAATAAGACTATTAATGAAGCTATTAGTTATATAGAAGAAACTAAGAATTAACAGCAGCAACCAATATTTGGTTGCTTTTTCTTGTGTTTTTTCATAAGATATGATAAAATAACACCAATTAAAGGGGTATGTAGTATGAGTAGTACAAAAAAACAAATATTTGCTGAAGGATATAGTTTTAAAAAATTGTTTATAATTTTTGTAATAGGTTCTATTTTTGGAGCTTTATATGAACAAATTCTTAACCTTGTCAAAGTTTACTTTACAACAGGTTCCATAGTTTGGGAATTAAGAAGAGGAGTAATATATGGCCCCTTTAGTCCTATTTATGGAGCAGGAGCAGTTTTAATGGTTTTATTACTTGCTAAACCAAATTATTCTAATCTTAAAACCTTTATATATGGTGGTCTATTAGGAGGAGCTTTTGAATATATAATAAGTTTTTTACAAGAAGTCTTTACCCATACTACCTCTTGGGACTATTCAAATCATTTTTTAAATATTAATGGTAGAACTACTATTCCTTATATGGTAGTTTGGGGCCTTTTTTCTTTTATCTTTATTAAAAAAATATATCCTTATCTTTCTAAAAGTATAGAAAAAATCCCTTTAAAAATAGGAAATTATCTTTTTTATATCGTTTTAATCTTCCTCAGTTTAGATATGGCTGTTTCCTGGACTGCATTAATTAGAAGTGCCCTAAGACGTAATGATATTGCACCTATTACGCCTGTAGGAAAGTTTTATGACCAAGTTTATCCAGATCATGTTTTAGCGAAGAGTTTTCCTAATATGAATTTTAAAACTAGAAAGGATAAGTAGTATGATAACTTTAATTTGTTTAATTTTAGTATTTATTGCTGTATTTTTATTATTTAAAGAATATCTAATAACTCTAAAAGGCTGTAAAATTTCTCTTAAAAAAAATAAAGATACACCTACTTTTGCTGTTTTAATTCCTGCAAGAGATGAATCCTTAGTTATTTCTAATCTTTTAGATAGTATAAAATGCCAAACAGAAAAAGTTAATCCTAAAGATATTTATATTATTGTAGAAACTAAGAAAGATCCTACTGTTTCTATCGCTAAGAAAAGAGATATTAATATTATCTATAGAGAAGATTTAACTAAAAGAAGAAAAGGTTATGCTTTAGACGATGCTATTAAAAGTATTTTAAAAGCTAAGAAACATTATGATATGTATTTTATTTTTGATGCTGATAATGTTTTAGATAAGAATTATTTTAAAGAAATGTTAAAAAGTTATAAAAAAGGTTATGATATAGGAATAGGTTATCGTAATACTAAAAATGGTGATATGAGTATATACTCAGCTTGTTCTTCCTTAACTTTTTCAATGATTAATACCTTTGCTAACAGTTATAAAGAAAAGCATCACCTAGCTTTAACCATAAGTGGAACAGGCTTTTATATAAAAGGAAAGATCTTAGAAGAATTAAAAGGGTATCCTTTTCATACCTTAACAGAAGATTATGAACTAACTCTTTATGCTGTTTTACATAATTTCTCAATAACTTATAATACTAAAGCCAAATACTTTGATGAACAACCAACTGATTATTTAACTACCATTAAACAACGAACTCGTTGGGTTAAAGGTTATTTTGAAGCTAGAAGAAAATACTATCCTTTATTAAAAAGAAAAGCTTCCCTTAAAGACAATAATTATGCTTCTGTTTATACTACTTTAGTAGGAGTAAAACCCTATATTATTCTAGTAATTAGTATTCTTCTTTATCTTTTAAATCTTTTCTATCAAATTATCACTAATTCTATTAGAAAAACTCCTATAACTAATTACTTATGGCAAATAGTTATGATTTTATTACTAATTTATCTAGGCTTAGTTATTTTTACAGGTATATTATTATTAAAAGAAAAAAATAACTTAAAACTCTCTTCAAAAATGAAACTTAAATCCTTATTTTTTAATCCCTTATTCTTAGCAAGTTATATAAATTGTTTATATTTAGCTTTAAGAAATAAAGAAATAAATTGGGATAAAATTGAGCATACTACAAATATTGAACTGGAGGAATTAAAAAATGATAGAAATAGTCACTGATTATCATGAAGCTTCAGGTATAACCCATAATGGAACAATGCATGCCGATGAAGTCTTTGCAACCGCTTTTCTTGCTCTTTACTTTAATAATTTTAAAGTCATAAGAGTAAGTGAAGTGCCAAATGATGTATCTGTTAATACTATTATTTATGATATTGGAAAAGGAAAATTTGATCATCATCAAACTAATGCTAAAATAAGAGATAACGGTATAAAATATTCTTCTTTCGGTTTAATATTTGAAGAATATGGTCTTAAATACTTAAAGAAATTAAAATTAAAGAATTCTAAAGAAATATATAATTACTTTATTAAAGATTTTGTTGAAGCAATTGATGCTATTGATAATGGAGTTTTTCCTGAAATTAAAGCTAATTATAGAATAAAGACAGTTAGTGATCTTATAAAACTATTTAATCCAAGTTATAACAGTTTTGAAGATGAAACTACATCTTTTATTGAAGCTGTAGAATTTGCAACTACTATTTTAAAAAAAGAATTAAAGAATGTTACTTCTAAAGTAGAAGCTAATAAAAAAGTAAAACTACTATTAAATAAAACAAAAGGTCCCATCTTAATATTAGATGAATATCTTCCTTATGAAGAAACAGTTTTAACATCTTTACAAGGTAAAAAAATTAAATTAGTTATATATCCCTCTAATAGAGGAGGTTATGCTGTTAAAACAGTTCCTCTTAGTCTTATAGATAAGAATAGTAGAGTTTATTTTCCTAAGAAATGGGCTGGCTTAACAGATGAAAAATTAGAAGAAGTATCTCTTGTTAAAAATGCTTGTTTTTGTCATGTAAATAGATTTATATTGACAGCTAAAACTAAAGAAGCAGCCATAAAATTAGCAGAAATTACTGTCAAGGAAGATGAAAAAGATTAGTAATATTTAAAAAAAATAGAATTAATATACTTAAATAGGTTACAATAAGTAAGGAGGTAGACTATGGAGAATAATGATATAACTTTAAAAAGAATAATGACTTTTATAACTATTATTATTACAATTATCTTAGTAGCTTTTATAATATATGCTGTTAAGATGAATTTGTTAACAAGTCCTGAACATTTAGTCTTAAAAATTAAAGAATATGGTCTTATTGCTCCTATAATCTTTTTACTTATTCAAGTTATTCAAGTAATTTTTCCAGTTGTTCCTGGAGGAGCTTCGTGTCTTGTAGGAGTTTTAGCTTTTGGACCAATAGAAGGATTTATTTATAACTATGTAGGACTAACTCTAGGTAGTATAGTTGCTTATTTACTGAGTCAAAACTTTGGCTTGCCATTAATTAAAAAGTTATTCAATAATGAAACTATTGAAAAATATTTAAAATATATTAAGACTAAAAAGTTTGAAAAAATCTTCTTTTTAGGGATTTTATTTCCAGGAGCTCCTGATGATTTACTTTGTTATATTGCAGGAATTAGTAATATGTCATTAAAAAAATTCACTTTTATGATTCTTTTAGGTAAACCTTTAACATTAATTTTCTATAGTTTATTTATTAAATTATTTTAAGGAGTAAATATGAGGCATATTAGTTATTTATCTTTTTATAAAAGTCCTCTTGGTATTATTAGAATTAATACTAGTGATTATGATGTTTTATCTATAACTTTTGTAAAACAAGAGGAAATAAGAGAAGAGAATTATTTAAGTATTAAAGTAAAAAAAGAACTAGAACTTTATTTTGAAGGAAAACTTAAATCATTTTCCTTTTATAATTATTTGATTTCAGGTTTACAAAGGGAAGTTTTAGAAATAGTTAGTCATATTCCATATGGAGAAACTATTACCTATAAAGAAATAGCTAAAAAATTAGGTAATGAAGAGATAATAACTCCAGTGGTAGAAGCTATATCTACTAATCCTTGTCCTATTTTGATACCTAGTCATCGTGTTATTAATGGTAATTTGAAAATAAAAGAAAATTCCAAGAACAATTATCTTTTAAAATTAGAACAAAGATATAAGTAAGTTTTATTAGTGAAATTGTACTTTATAAAGAAATTTGCTATAATTTATTTAAGAAGGAGTGCGCTAGTTCGGTGTTTAATATATAGTTGGACGGGAAGCCAACATGGTAAGACCTAGCAAGTCGCCATTAGTTAGCCTTGGAGTCGAAGTCGTGAGATTAGATTTAAGCGTAGGCAAACAAGAATACGAGCCGTAATACGAAAGTGTGAAGCGATTCAGCCTCGTTAAATATAAATAGTGGTAGTCGATGTGTTTCTTTCCACAGCAGACAACAACGGCAGTATCGCTAAG
>CASDWO010000106.1 GCA_949284575.1 uncultured bacterium | reverse complement strand
TTCAATTATATTATATCAGGGAAGTTGATTCTTTTGGTAATAAATACCAAATTCGGACTTTTATATGCGGAGACGAATTTGGTATTTTTCTTTATTTTACAAAAAAAACTCCCTTTTTTATTTATTTAGGGAATTTTTCTGATGTTTATTTGTAAATTTTTTTTATGTTTATTTGCAAAGTGTGGCATAAAGTAAATTTTTGATTATAAGATAAAAATAAACAACATCTTTTCTTAAAACTCCTCATATAATTAACAACAAGGAGGGACTATGAATATAAAAGAATTTTATAGCATTAATGGTATAAATTTAGAGGAAATTTTAAAAAGTTGTATTTATGATTACTACACTGAACAAATAAAATCATATCAAAAGGAGACTAATCATAATGATAAATAATACCTATAAAGTTGCTTTATATATTAGGCTTTCAAGAGAAGATGGTGATGATTTAGAGAGTGAGAGTATTACTAATCAACGTAATTTACTTTTAAATTATATTAAAGCCAATAATACCTTAAAAGTAATTGATGAATATGTTGATGATGGATATAGTGGAGGAAATTTTAATAGACCTAGTTTTAAAAGATTAATTTTAGATATTGAGATGAAAAAAATAAATTGTGTAATTACTAAGGATCTATCACGATTAGGAAGAGATTATATCGAAACAGGAAGATATATTGAAAGATATTTTCCAGAGCATAATATTAGATATATTGCAGTTAATGATAGTATTGATACTTTTATTGAGTCAAGTAGTAGTGATTTAATGCCTTTTAGATTAGGAATGAATGATATGTATGCAAAGGACATTTCTAAAAAGGTAAAATCAACATTATTAGCTTTAAAGAGAAGTGGCAAGTATTGTGGAAGTACGCCACCTTTTGGATATAGGCGTGATCCCTTAGATAAGCATCATTTGATTATTGATCCTGATACTGCTCCAATAGTAAAGAGGATTTTTATGCTTTATGTAAAGGGATATAGTAGTAATGAGATTGCAGAAATACTTACAAAAGAAAAAATACCTACACCTATTTTATTAAAGGTAAGGCATAGTAAAGGAGAACATCCTGAAATATGGAAACATACTTCTATAAATAATATTTTAAAGAATAAGACATATATAGGATCTTTATTACAGCATCGTAGTGAATCTATTAATTATAAAACCAAGAAAAGAAAAATTATTCCGGAAGAAGAATGGTGTGTTATAAATAATGCTCATGAAGCTATTATTGATGCTAATACTTTTTTACTAGCACAAAAAATTAGAGAAAAAGCTAATAATTATAGTAAAGAAAGAAGAAATGTTAGTTATAATTTGAGTGGCTTAGTTTACTGTAAAGACTGTGGGGCGAGAATGACTATTAGTTTTGATAAAAAAAGAAATAGGGTGTCAATGAACTGTAATAATTATCGTAAATTTAGTAAATATAAAATATGTTCTTCGCATTATATGAATTATGATAAATTAGAGGAAATTATATGTTTACAAATTAGAAATTTAATTAATAAATATGTCAAGAAGAAAGAAACATTTAGAAAGATTATTGATGAAGAAAGTTATGATCCCAAGGGTGAAGTTGTAAAGAAATTAAGACAGATAGATAATAAGATTAAAGTTTTAAAGAGAAAACAGGATCAGTTATATGATGATAAATTTAAAGGAGTTATTGATGTTCTAACTTATAAACATTTATTTACTAATGTAAAATTAGAAATCAAAGAATTAAGACTTAAAGAAAAGAGATTAAAGATGGAGAAAAAAGAGATGGAAAATAATTATTTAGAAGAAGAAACTTCTAATAAAATTATAGATGACTTTCTAGATTTTAAAAATCCTACTAAAGAAATGTTTTTAAAGATTATAGATAAAATTTATATTGATAAAGAAAAGAATATTGATATTTATTATAGTTTTAAAGAGCATTAGAGGTATTGAAGTGACTTATTTTTTTATAGTCAAGGTATCACTTTTTATACTTATCATGGTATGATGAAGAGATACCTTTTGTAGAGGCAGCAGAAATTGGAACAGAAAAAGTTATTAAAGATCATTCTACTATTGGAATTGTAGTGACAACAGATGGTTCAATTGGAGAATTTAATAGAAGTGATTATGTTAATGCTGAAGAACGGGTTATTGAAGAGTTAAAAGCAATTGGAAAACCTTTTATTGTAGTATTAAATACAACACATCCTACTTTACCAGAAACAGTTAGATTAGCTGAATCAATAAAAGATACTTATGATGTTCCTGTATTACCAATTAATATTGATCAAATGAATGAAAGAGAAATGGTTACTATCTTAAGAGAAGCTCTTTATGAATTTCCAATTTTAGAAGTTAAAGTAAATATGCCTGAATGGATTGCTATTTTAAATGCTAATAACAGAATTAAACAGGATTATATTGAGGCGATTAGAGAAAGTGTTATGGAAGTTGATAAGTTAAGAGATATTGAAACGATTACAGAACATTTTAGAAACAAAGATTTTATTGAAAAAGCTTATCTAGCAGAAGTTAATCCAGCGACAGGAATTGTAACAATTAATCTTGAAGCTCCTGCTTCTTTATATAATGAAGTGCTAAAAGATATAATAAAAATAAATGTTACTTCTAAAGCGGGACTACTTTCTTTATTTCAAGATTATGAGGAAGCAAAACGAGAATATGATCAAATTAAATATGCTTTAAAGATGGTAAAACAAACAGGTTATGGAGTAGCTACTCCTAGTCTTGCTGATATGAAACTTGAAACTCCTGAAATTATTAAACAGGGACCTAGATATGGTATTAAATTGAAAGCATTAGCACCATCTATTCATATGATTAGAGTTGATGTGAATTCAACATTTGAACCTATTATTGGTAGTGAAGTTCAAAGTAAAGAGTTAATTGATTACTTGATGCGTGATTATGAAAATAATCCTGGTGAAATATGGAAAAGTGAAATATTTGGTCGTAGTCTTGATAATATTGTTCAAGAAGGAATTCAATCTAAAATAAATTCTATGCCTGATAATATTAGATATAAGTTACAACAAACTTTAGCTAAAGTAGTTAATAAAGGTTCTAGTAATATGATTGCTATAGTATTATAAAGAGTTTATGTAGTTTTTAATTAGGATCTTTAATAATAAATTTTGTGTGTTCTAAAAGAGAAAGGAATTGTTTATTTGTAAGAGTATCAATGTCTATTTCTCTTTTAGTGTCTATAAATTCTAAAGGATCTATAAACTGAAGATAAATTTTGATATTATCTTTTAGAATTATTTGCAGATCTATTTCTTCTGTAAAATCAAAACTATCTATTTTAGTAATTGCAAGAACAGTTCCTACTAAGTTATGAGAAAATACTTGTAATTCATAAAAACCTGGCTCTAAAAGTTGATATTTTTGATTATATTTAATAAATTCTTTTTTAATAGCAGTAATAGTCTTCTCTTTAGTATCTTTAAATAGATTATGAGGAATAATTAAATAATAGGATTCTTCAGATTTAGTAATTAATTGCATAGACAACACCTAATATAAGGTATGTAAAAAGACTTAAATCGTGTCTACGATTAAGTCTTCTATTTTTTTAGTTATTTCTTTTTTACCTTCTTTAGTAACACTTGAGAAAATAACTAGATCATCACCAATTACTAAGTCAAGAGTATCTGTTATTTGTTTTTTATTTTTATCTCTTTTACTAGTACCTATTTTATCAGCTTTAGTGGCTACTATTGTTACAGGAAGATTGTAGTATTTTAGGAAATTGTACATTAGAACATCATCTTCTGTAGGTTTATGACGAAAGTCTATGATTAGATATACTCTTTTTAGCTCTTTTCGTGTTTCTAAGTATTCTTCAATCATTTTTCCAAATTTTTCTCTTGTTTTTTTACTAACTTCGGCATAACCATATCCTGGGACATCTATTAAATAGAATTCTTTATTTATTTCATAAAAGTTTAAGGTTTGGGTTTTACCAGGATGTGCTGAGGTTCTAGCAAGATTCTTTCTTTCTAAAATTGTATTAATAAAGCTACTTTTACCTACATTACTACGTCCTACTAAAAGAAATTCCGGCTTGTGATCTGTAGGATATTGACTTCTTCTTGTCGCCATTACTTTTAATTCTGCACTTTTTATTTGCATAGTTTAATCACCCTTTCAGTAATTATGATTCTTTTAGATATTTTTCTGTTACTAAATCAATATCATTAATAAGACTTTCTGCTTCTATTAAGGAAGATAATCTAGCTCCACTCGCTAAAGCATGACCACCACCATTATATTTTTCAGCTATTTTGTTAATGATGGGTCCTCTACTTCTAATATTAACACGAACATTGTTATTTTTGATATCTTCGGTTACTATGATCCAGACTAAAACTTCGTCAATGAAATTAAAGTTGTTGATCATGTTACCTGCTGAGGCACTATCGGCTTTAAATTTACTAATTATGTCATTTGTTAAAATGATATAGGCAACCCCATTTTCTGTTACTTTCATATTTAGAGAAATATAGCCTTCTAATCTTTTTTCTTTTAAAGGTCTTAGATAAAGATTAGTATATATTTCTGAGAGTTTTAAATGATATTTTTTTAAGTATATACTTACTAAATTAAAAGTTTTAGAGGTTGAATTATCAAAAAGAAAGCGATTAGAATCAGAGACTAGACCATAATATAAAAGTTTTGCAATTTCATCGTTACATTTTAGTTTGGTTTTTAACAGTAATTCCATTAAGATTTCACAAGTACTGCTTGATTTATCATCAATATATTCAAGTCCTTCAAAACTTTCAATGAAGGGATGATGATCTATTTTAATGATGCTACTAGCTTTTGAGTAGTCTTTATAGTCTATTCTTTTTTTATCAGGTGTATCTAATATTATAAGAAGAAAATTAGAATAATCTTCTAATTTATCTAGCTTTCCTAAATAAGCAAATTTTGTGGAACCATTTCCAACAGCATAAACTTTTTTGGTTGGAAAAGTTAATTGTATGGATTCTTTTAAAGCTAATTGACTAGCTAAAGCATCAGGATCTACACCAATATGTCTAGCAATAACAATGGTATCATACTTCTTTATTTCTTTATAAATCTTTTTAAACATAACCTCATTCCGTTCTAAGCGATTAATTTAAGTGTATCTAACGCAATCATTAATTCTTCATCAGTTGGAACAACATAAACTGGGATAGTAGATTCATCACTACTAATCTTTTTAAATTCTCCCATTACTTTATTAGCTTCAGCATCTAGTTTTATACCAAGACAAGCAAGATTTTCACAAACTTTCTTTCTAAATGGTTCACTATTTTCACCAAGTCCTGCTGTAAAGCAAATTACATCGGCTCCTCCTAATAAAACATAATACTGGGCGATATAATTTGTAACTGTTCTTGTATATTTTAAGAAAGCACGTCTAGCTTTAGCTCCTGCTTCATCATCACTAGCCATTGCACTTACTATATCACGCATATCACTACTTATTTCACTAAGTCCAAGTAGACCTGATTTTTTATTTAGAATATCAATTACTTCTTTAGCATTTAATCCTTCTTGTTCCATGATATAAGTAATAATTGATGGATCTACATCACCACTACGTGTACCCATCATTATACCTGCTAAAGGTGTAAAGCCCATTGAAGTATCAACGCATTTACCATCTTTAATTGCAGTAATTGAACCACCATTACCAACATGACAACTAATTATTTTTAAGTCATCTCGTCCTAAATGTTCACTAATTGTCTTAGCAATATAGCGATGGCTTGTTCCATGGAAACCATATTTTCTAACACCATGATCTTCATACCAGCTATATGGTACAGGATAAAGAAATGCTTCTTCTTCCATTGTTTGATGGAATGCAGTATCAAAAACTCCAACCATAGGAACATTTGGTAATACTTCCTTAAAAGCTTTTATTCCTAAGACATTTGCAGGATTATGTAAAGGTGCAAAATCTTTGAAAAGAGTTAAGTCATTAATTACTTCATCTGTTATTAGACATGATTCTTTATATTTATCTTTACCATGAACTAAACGATGTCCTACACCATCTATTTCATCAAGAGAACTAATTATATTTAAGGTAATTAGTTTATCTAAAAGAATTTTAACAGCATCAGTATGATTAGCAAGCTCTATTTCTTCTTTTATTTTCTCACCGTTATATTTAATGGTATAACAACTACCATCTATACCAATACGTTCAAATAGTCCTGAAGCGATTATTTTTTTATCGTCCATATTAAAAAGACTAAACTTCAAAGAACTACTTCCTGCATTAATAGATATTATTTTCATATTTAACCTTCTTTCTTTAAATCTATTAGTATTATACTATAGATTAGTTTTTTTTTAAAGTATTAGGCAAGAAAGTTCATAAAAGAAGCACTTCTTAAGGCATTTCCTTTAGAATTAGATTCAGCTATTAAAAGGGATAAAGTGTTATTTTTAACTATAAGATTATTATCTTTATAAAGAATATTATGATAGTTAAGAAATTAGCAGCTTTTTCTTCAGTAGTTTTATATAATTCTTCTCCATCAAAAGTCTCTTAAATTGTATCAATAATAGGCTTAAATCCATTATCTCTTTCTAAGGCAAAGATATCACTACTTTCATTAAATTTAAGAGTATTTATTACATTCATACACTCATTATAATCTATTTTCTTTAAACTATTATTAGTTTCTTTCATTTTAAGTGTTTTATGATCATAATCATCTAGTAAATCTAAAGCTTTTAGTCTTTCTCATTAACTGCATAACCTTTAATTAGATAATCTTTTAGTATTTTATTTGCCCATTTTCTAAAGGCAACACCTTTGGATTTGACACGATAGTCAACAGAAATAATTACATAAAGATTGTAGAAATAACTGGTTTATCTGAATTAGGAATGTGCAATTTTTGCACATTTGTCTTCTTGTCTAGTTCACCTTCTTTAAAAATATTATTTATGTGTCTTGTTATAACAGTCCTATCTTTATCAAATAATTCTGCCTTTTGCATTTGATTTAATCAAACAGTCTCATCTTTCATATTTACTTCTAATTTTACATTTTGATTTTCAAAAATAACAATTCCATTTTTCATTTACTAATCCTCCTCTATTTTATTTATTAAAGTCATTTTTACATCTTCATCACCAACTAAAGTAATAGAAAATGTTTTATAACCAATTCTATTTATGCTAGCACCACAATGATAAACTATCTCATAATCTATAATAAAGTACCTATCATGAAAGGTATTATCATATTCCACCATCAAATTATGATATTGTTTATTATATTTAGCAATATCTTGTTCAGTAAGAAGATTATTAGGCTTAGTTATAATTATTACTTCTATGTTTAGTCTTCTAATAATATCTAGTATTGTATTATCTGCATAAGCATCAATTATTATAAGTTTTTTCTTAGCACTATTAAATATCTCCTGTATTTTAGAATAAGCATCATATATCTGTCCGTTAAAATATATTTCATTTACCTTTTTCTTGTCTTCTATTTTTTGAAAGGAATTTTGTAACAACTTAATTTTATATTCATGTTCTAATAACATATTATTTATGTATTTTTGTTCAAGTAGATTGCTAGATATATATTTCCTCATAGTTACAAAGGCTCGCATAATAGCAACACTCATCTCTTAAGCAACATTAGTTCTAAGAACGGTAGCTAACATTGCTACACCTTGCTCTATAAATACATAAGGCAGTTTGCGAATTCCTCCATAGTTATTCCAACTTGAAGTCCCATTTTGGGACTTCAAGTTTATGAATTCTTCCGGTTCTAACTGAAAATAAAAATCATTAGGAAATCTATTAGCATTCCTCTTTACTGCTTGATTAATTGTTTTTGTTCCATTGGCACATTCATATAATCTTGCTAAGTCACTATCCAATATTACTTGGTTACCTCTTATTTCATAAATCATATCTTCTATTTTTATATTCTCTTTTATATCTACATCATTCATTTACTAATCCTCTGAAAGTATATTTTAATAACTAGTTAGTTGTTATTACTCTATAGTATTTATGTTCGAAAGTCAAGCAAATAATGTTGAAAATATGTTACGAGTTTTCGTAAGTTTGATGATGCTATTATTTTATAAGTCATATCACGAAAATTCGTAACAAAAATAACTTGCTATATAAGCAAGTTACTTTATTATTTAGCTAGATTATATGTATCTTTAGCAATTACTAATTCTTCATCTGTTGCTAAGACATAACTAGCAATAGATGATTTTTTAGTAGTAATTAAACCTTCTTTATCTTTTCTAACGATGGTTTCTTCATTTACTTTATCATCTATTTCTACTCCTAATGGTTTTAATTTATCAAGTACTTCTTTTCTAATAATAGGATCATTCTCTCCACCACCAGCTGTAAAGCAAATGGCATCTACTTTACCTAATTTTAAAAAGTATTTAGCAATATATTCAGCAATACGTTCTGTATACATATCTATAGCTAAAACAACTTTACTTTCTTTAGCTTCAAAAGCTCTATCAATATCTCTTAAATCACTCATACCAGCGATACCTTCAAGACCACTCTTTTTGTTTAATAGTGTATCTACTTCATCATATGATAGATTAGCTTTTTTCATTATATAGCCTATAATACTATAATCAATATCGCCACTTCTTGTTCCCATCATTATACCAGCATTAGGAGTAAAACCCATTGAAGTATCAATACATTTACCTTCTTTTACAGCAGAAATACTAGCACCATTACCAATATGGCATATAATTAAATTACCATCATAACCTAATATTTCTTTCATCCTATTAGTAATATATTGATGAGAAAGGCCATGAAAACCATATTTTCTAACATCATATTTAACATACCATTCATAAGGTACAGGATATAGAAAATCTTTCTTTTCAATAGTTTGATGAAAAGCAGTATCAAAGCAAGCAACCATAGTAGCATTAGGTATAACTTTCATAAAACATTTAATTCCTATAATAGCAGCAGGATTATGAAGTGGAGCTAAGTCTTTAATTCTTTCAATTTCATCTAAAACTCTATCAGTAATAACAACAGAGTGAGAATATAAAACTCCACCATGAACAACACGATGTCCAACAGCTTTAATATCGGATAATTTCTTAACAATACCTTTTTCCACAAGTTCTGTTAATAAAATATTAACAGCTTTTTCATGATCTTTTATTTCTTCTTTTTTATAGATTTTTTCATCGTTTACTCTAATAGTATAATCACTATCAGCTAAACCAATCCTTTCAAAACTTCCTTTTGTAATTACTTTTTCACTTGGCATATCATAAAGTCTAAACTTTAAAGTACTACTACCAGAGTTAACAGCTAACAATAACATAATTATCTCTCCTTTTACTTATTATATAATAATAATTAGAAAAGAACAAAAGTTTTTTTATTTTTCATATTTGAAATAATATTTAATATTTTTCTTAAGTAATCTTCTTCTAGTCTTACTGATAATTCTTCTAGAAATTTTATTATTCTTCACTTTATAATTAATACCTAGAAAGGTAAATCCTTCAGTACTTTTATATATCTTAGTCTTATTATTAAACTCTAATAGATAATCAGACTTTACAATAGATTCTAATATTTTTAAAATATCTTTTAATCTTTCTTTACTACTTTCTAAAATAATACCATATCGAGTAGAAATCTATGTCACCATATACTCCCCTCCCAGATCCGTACGTGCAGCTTTCCCGCATACGGCTCTTCATAATATAGATTTAATTATTCCTCAAATCGCTTCCAAATTCTATCATATATATTAGACCTGTTCGGCAAGGTTATTGAACAAAATAGTCAAAATATGATATCATTGATTCAAGAATATAAAAGTGGTGATGATAATGATATATATATTAATAGCACTTGTAGGGATAATTGTAGGTATGCTTATAATTATAATTTTTAATGCAATTAATGAAAACGCGAATTATAAGACATGTCTTATAATTCGCGTTGCCGTTGTTGTTGACATTCCACACGTTAGACGTACTATTGGTAATTCCCTACTATAATTTATTCAAACTAATTATAGTCATTATTAATTCAGTCACGAAGAAGGAGAAAAATCTCTTCGTGACTAACTTCCTAACTGTATTTCAAAAGGCGAATTCAAAGTCCCGTCACCGTTTACAATTTGCACGTTAGATTTTAGATTTATTGATGGCCGCACGCCATACCTATAGCCCGGAGTGCTGTAGAGCACGCCGCCTTCGTTAAGGACAAAACGCACGTTAGACGAAATATATGGTGTTAATGTCCAATAAGTAGTATTATTACCATATCTATCAAATTGGCCTGACATTAATTCTCCTAATCTTAGTAATCCTACTTTGGCTGAAGTTGTACTTGATGTTAAGGTATTGCCAGTTTCATCTGTATATTTGGCTAATTTATATGAAGTACCCTCACCAACTGTTCCAAGATACCAAGTAGTATTATCTTCTATCATTTCACTATATTCACTACCTACATAATTTGTTAGATATTCTCCATTTAAGAATGAACCTACAGTATTTGTATTTGAAAATGTTTCTGT
>CASDWO010000105.1 GCA_949284575.1 uncultured bacterium | reverse complement strand
CCAAAGTAATAACATATTTAATATCATCAGAAAAATCTCCTAAAGTATTAGCAAAATACCAGTAATCTTGATCTTTCTTAGACATCTTATGTAAAAGTAACTGATTAAATTGAAGTAATGCTCCACGTTTTCTCTCATATCCTAAATAACTATTTTCTTTCTCATTCCAAAAACGCTTACGATATAAGAAATAGAAAATATCTTTCTTATATTTTTTATTTAACTTAGAAGCGTACTCAATACCAAACTGACTAAGCTCACTATCAAGCTCTAATATCTCTTGATTACTAGCTGTTACATCTCCAAGTAAAGTAAAATATAAATTATCAGTTTTATTCATGATATAGAATGTCTCTAAAGTATCAAACATATTCTTAATTTTTTCAGTACTAGAAATAATCGTAGGAATAACAACCATAGTCTTAGAATCATCTGGTATACCCTTAGAATAATCTAGTTTTGGTAATGGATTTGTTGGTACAAAACGTATAAGTACTTGATTAAATATCTGTACAAACAACTGACTAACAGGAATAAGTAATATAATAAATCCTAATACTCGCCATTCAATAAAGTATTTAGAAATAAAGAAACTAATTCCAAATGTAGCAACTAAAATAGTTAAAATATATAAAACAACACGAAGTGACATATTCTTCTTTGGAAATAGTTGAAAACCAATATGATATTCACTTCCATTAGCATTCGCAATTAATTCCTCTAAATATGTAAGTTCATCTTTATGATGTGCCTTAGATAATTTTAATAATTGATCACGATAAAGTCTTTTAGACTCAACAGTCATATTAGAATAAACTTCATCTTCTAATAGCAACTTTTCAGTCTTACTAACTTTTTTAAATAAGTCTTCCTCAGTAAATTCAAAAAACTCTTTTAAATCACCAAAAATATTAGAAATCAAAATATCATTATCAATGCTTTTTTGGTATTCATTATTAATAATCTCTTTTAAACTGATTTGTTTTTCTTCAAGTAATTCATTTAACTCTTTAAATAATCGATTGCTTTTTCCACCAATTTCTTTTAACTGATTATTAATCTCAAAAATATAATTAGAATCTTCTTGAATAGAAAAATCATCTTCTAAAAAGTTAGAAAGCTCTATTTCTTTTTCTTCTCTACTTTCTATTATTTTCGCAACTTTCTCTTTATTAACTAAATTATGATACTCTTCTCTACATAAATCAGCTAATCTTTTCGTATATAGGAAAAGTAAAAAGTTTTTAACACAAACAAGTTCTGAATATGAAAAAGACACTTTTGTTTGCTTTTGATATTCACGAAGTTCGGACACAAGTAAACGAAAACTAATATTATAATTATTACGACTAACAATATCTCTTAAACAATAAAAGATGCGACTATTCTTTTTTAAGTCTTTTACAATATATTTTTTATCATGAATAATATTAGTCTTATGTTCAACTAATAAATAAAAGTTATCAATTAACCATTCATTAGTAATTCCTACATATTCAAGTCTTTTAGTCTTATCAACTAAAAAAGTATAATATTCATTTATATCTTCAAAATCCGCTAAAAATTTTTTTACTGCATTTGCCATGTCTTATCACTCCTAAAAAAATTATAACACAAAAAAGATGTATCGCCTAGAAAAATACAAAGAAAAAAGAGCCTAAGCTCTTTTATTTCAATAATGGCGGAGTAGGAGAGATTTGAACTCTCGCGCCAGTTGCCCGACCTACACCCTTAGCAGGGGCGCCTCTTCAGCCTCTTGAGTACTACTCCACGTCTCAAATTGCTTCCGCACATATAATATTACAGGACAAAAAGGAAAAAGTCAATAAAAACTATTTCTTTGTTAAACCTTTCTTAATTCTGAAAGTAAATGCAACTAACAATATAACACTTGCAACTACTTTCAGAATAGCACTTGCAGTTAGTTTCGGATTAACCTACTTATATCTATTATCAATTAGTAGATAAATATTTGCATTTAGTTTCAGACT
>CASDWO010000104.1 GCA_949284575.1 uncultured bacterium | reverse complement strand
TTTTTATTTACTAGGAATTTGCTTTGTAAAAGGTAAAAGTTTGCAAAAAGTTATTTACAAAAACAATTGTTTGTGATATAGTTGCCTTAATGATGGTAGAAGGTGATGATATGCAAATATTAAAAGGCTATGTATTTAGAATGTATCCAACTAAAGAGCAAGAAGAGTTAATTAATAAAACTATTGGTTGCTCTAGGTTTATATATAATCATTTTTTGGATGATAAAATAAAAGAATATAAAATAGCAGGCAAAAGTAAAACAGCTTATGGCCAAATTAAATTAATACCATCACTCTCAAAGGAAAAACCATGGCTAAAAGAAGTCGATAGTTGCGCACTTAGAACAAGTTTATTTAATTTAGAAGATGCTGATAAAAGATTTTTTAATGGAAACGGTTATCCTAGATTTAAAGCTAAGGGTGTACATGAAAGTTATAAAACTAATAATATTAAAAGTAGTTATAAAGGAAATAATTATAATAGTATAAAATTAGATTTAAGAAATAAGACAATTACTTTGCCAAAATTAAAAGAAGTAAAGATAAGAGGATATAGAAATAAAGAAGTTATACCTGGTAATATTAAGAGTGCAGTAATAAAAAAAGATGCAGGTAAATATTATGTGAGTGTCTTAATAGAAGAAACACTAATAAGACCAGCTTTTGTACCTAATAGTATAATCGGCATAGATTTAGGAATAAAAGATTTAATAGTAACTTCTTATAATGAGAAGATAGAAAACAAAATAAAACTAAATACAAAAAGAATGATAGGTTTACAAAGAGGATTATCAAGATGCAAAAAAAGAAGTAAAAATAGATATAAAATGAAACTAAAAATACAAAGATTATATCAAAAGATAAGAAATGCCAGAAAACATATGATACATGATATAACCAATAAATTAATAAACGAAAATGATATTATAGTAACTGAAAATTTAGATGTAAAAAGTATGCAGAAAAATCACTACGTGGCTAAAGGCTTAAATGAGAACCCAATATCAGAAATAATCAGAGTACTTAAATATAAAGCTGATTGGAATAACAAAAAATTAATTCAAATAGACAGATATTATCCAAGCAGCCAAATCTGCAGTGTTTGTAATTATCAAAATAGAAAGGTAAAAGATTTAAGTATAAGGAAATGGGAATGTCCAGTATGTCATACAGAGCACGCTCGCGATTATAATGCCGCAGTTAATATAATGTTTAAAGGTTTAGAAAAATATATGAAAGAAGTTGAACAATCTATCTAATCAATAAATTTTGGCAAATAAATAATATAGTTAGGGTGGCGACCATCCGATATTGGTCTATGGAGGAGCCTTAGGTTCCGTTGAAGTAGAAAGAGCTTACCGTGAGGTAAGCTAATACCAAAATTTATTTTGGTATTTTGTTCTTATATTGAACATTTGTTCTTGCTGTGGTATAATGAATAAAATGAAAGGAAAATGGTTATGGAAAGTTACATCAAGGGAAATTATCGCCGGAGTATTTTTAAATCCGATAAAGGTTATGTTATCGGACTTTTTAAAGTTCGAGAAACTAACGATGAAACTTTAGAGGAATATATGAATCAAACAATTACTTTTACAGGCTATTTTCATGAATTAAACGAGGATGATACTTATGTTTTATATGGTGAAGCAGTTAATCATCCAAGATATGGTTTTCAATTTCAGTGTAATAGATATGAACGAATTAAACCAACTGGTAAAGAAGCAGTAGTAGAATTTTTATCTAGTGATTTGTTTCCTGGTGTCGGTGAGAAGCTAGCTAAAAATATTGCAGACACTTTAGGAGATAATGCTTTAGATAAAATTTTGGAAGATGAAAGTTCTTTATATTTGGTTCCAAAGCTTACGGAAAATAAAATAAAAAAAATTGTCAATACTTTAAAAAAATATGAAGAAAGTCATCAAACTATTTCTAGATTAATCGATTTAGGTTTTTCAATGAGAGAAGCTTTAAGTATTTATAATGAATATAAATCTAATACAATAAACATAATTGATAATAACATTTATCAAATTTCTTATAACTTACCAGATATTTCATTTTTAAAAGTAGATAAAGCAGCTAATCTATTAGATATTAGCATTGATGATGATAGAAGAGTAAAAGCAGCTACTTTATATGTGTTTAAAAAACTTATATATCAAAATGGTGATAGTTATTTAAGTAAAGAGGTTATTATTAATAATGTGAATAA
>CASDWO010000103.1 GCA_949284575.1 uncultured bacterium | reverse complement strand
TTCTTTAGTAGTTTTTTTATTCATTTATTCATTATTAAATTTTAGTAATTCTCTTATGTCGTCCACAGATAAATTTTGGAAGCTTTGATATTCATCACCATCATTTTCAATTAATTTATCACTCAGTATTTTTTTCTTTTCTTGTAAATCTAATATTTTTTCTTCTATTGTTCCTTTTGTAATTAATTTAATTACTTCTACAGTGTTTTTTTGTCCAATTCTATGTGCTCTATCAGTAGCTTGATTTTCTGCTTGTGGATTCCACCATAAGTCTAGATGAATTACGATATCTGCACTTGTAAGATTTAATCCTGTTCCGCCACTTTTTAACATAATTAAGAACACATTGGTATCATCCATGTTAAACTTATCTACTAATTCTTGGCGCTTTTTGCTACTAACAGAACCATCTATTACATAGCTTGTTATGCCTTCTATATCCAGCTCATTTTTAACAATATTTAATGCTGTCTTAAAACTTGTAAACAGTAATATTTTATGTCCATTACTTATTGCTTCACTAACTACATCTATTAAGTGATTTATTTTTGATGAAGTTTTTGTAAAATTATCAAATATAATTTTGGGATCAATGCATACTTGTCTAAGTCTGGTTAACAGCGTTAAAATCTGCATTTTATTTTTTGTAAATCCTGCTTTTATTAGTTCTTCCATTTCTTTTTTTGTTTGTTCAACTAATGCAGCATATATTTTCTTTTCTTCCTCACTCAAATCTATATAAATATTATTTTCAATTTTATCTGGTAAATCTTTTAATACTTCATTTTTCTTTCGTCTTAAAATAAATGGAGCTACCTGATTTCTTAATTTACTAAGAACTAAATTTGTAGTATCATCAAACTCTTCTCCGATTTTATACTTTTCCTTAAATTTTGATTTATTAGAAAGAAATCCTGGCATAATATAGTCGAATATACTCCATAATTCTAAAATAGAGTTTTCAATTGGTGTTCCTGTTAGGGCAAGTTTTACCTCGCTATTAATACTTTTTACTGCTTTTGTTAACATGGCTGTTGGATTTTTTATATTTTGTGCTTCATCTATAATCATAACTTTAAAATTCATTTCTTTATAGATATCTAAATCTTCTCTTAATAGCCCGTAACTTGTGATATATACATTCCCCTCATACCAAGATAATTGTTTATGACGTTCTTTCTTTACTCCTGTAAATATTCTTCTTTTAATATCATCACTAAATTTTTTAAATTCATTATCCCAATTATATACTAGTGCTGTTGGTGTTACTATTAATATTTTAGCTTTCTCGTCTTTTACTTCTTCTAATACCTTTTTAATAAATATAATTGTTTGTAGACTTTTACCAAGGCCCATTTCATCAGCTAGTATTCCTCCAAGATTACATTTATAAAGATTATATAGCCATTTTACTCCTTCTTTTTGATAAGGTCTTAATAATTTTTCTTCTTCTTTAGAGAAAACTACTGGAGCATTTTTATACTCCTTAAAATTCTTAATAAATGAATCAAATAAAGTATTAGTTCTAATAAATCTATTTTTATTTCTTAAACTGTCTAGATAAAGTGCTCTGAATTTAGGGATTTCACCACTATTTTCTTCTAGCTCTAAATCTTCTTTTAACTCTTCTAATTCTTTTACCGATGGATCAAGTAAGTCTAAGATATCTCCACTTTTTAATCTGTAATATTTTTTCTTACTCTTTAGGCTTAGAAAAATATCTTCTAACTCATCAGTATTAACATTATCTAATTTAAATTCATAATTTATGATATTATCTTTTCCTATACTAAAACTAGTAGTACCTTGAATTTTTCGAATTAGATTCGTATTTTTTAATTTTTCACTAGTCAACACTTCATATTCTTTGGCAAGTTCTTCTAATCCATTTTCCATGAAATCAACTATTTCATCTATATCATAAAGCATTAGATTCCCATCAAAACCATATTTTTGGATTTCTAGAAAAACACTTCTTTCTAACTGTCTATCTCTTACTAGTTGTTTATCATCTTTATCAAAATAATTAATTTCTATATTTTCATAATTAAAAATAATTTTACATTCTATATATTCTTCCAATATATCAAAATATAGTTTTACATTAGGCGTTTTTACAATCACTAAGTCATCTACAGTATCATCTAATATTACTTTATCCTTAATACTAGGAATTAGATAATCTTTGAATTCAGAGAAGTTATCAGAAGGAAATGATAGACTATTTAAGTTTTCTTCTAAAATCTTACCCGCAATAATTTTTTCCACTTCATTTAATTGATAAATTCCTTTATTATCTATTAAATAACTATAATCATCAGACAGTGACTGTAATGTTGTTAAATCATAGTCTATATTTAATATGTGGATATCATCCTCTTTTGTTATCTTATAATTAAATGGTAATCCCTTAATGATGGATAGTTCCTTATTTATATAAGGTGATTCTACATATATACTATCAACAATTGAAAATAAGCTATCTAATTTATTTTTGTTTAATGTTATAGAAGAGTCATATCGATAGGATTTATAATAGCACATTTCTATAAAGTTCAATAGTTTTTTAGAAGTTTCATTGAAATAATAATCTTGATTATTGTAGATAAAATCTTTTCCAAATTTTACTGAACGATTATTATGGTAACTTTCAATAAAGCTATTTACTTTATTTCCTAATACATAAAGTTTTTTATCTCCTACCTTGAATCTTAAATCATATTCTTCTGTTTCTTCATAATCATAATAGTTCATATATTTTTCTAGTTTTAAATAAGGAACTATTTTAGCTTCTTTTTTTATGATGTTTTTCTTTAAAGATGCTTGTTTTATTTCATTTAAAAATTCTATTACTTTTCTTTGGCTTTGCTCTTTTTTATCGATTAGAAAAAGATCATTTTGAAATTTAACTAAAACTGCTGCAACGTGTTTACAAGAATCTGTTAATAAGAATTGAGGACATGTGCAACTTGTATTTATTATTTCATCTTCTTCATCTATATCAATTCTTACTACATATGACCTTGTAGTATGCTCAGAAGATACTATAAATCTATGATTTTTTCCGTTTAATAATCCGGCAGTTCCTACATACTTTACTTTTCTATTATCATAATCCATTCCTTTTCTTAGATCACTTATTTTAACGTATTTTTCTAGCTCATCAATCATACCATCACTTCCGTGCTTTATAGTATATCATATAAATCATATAAAGTATATTTTTACTTATTTTTTAAACTATTTTGAGAGATGGTTTATTTGATATTCTTTTACATAAAAGGGATTTTTTCTTGAGAATACTAGAGTACGATTATCTCCAGTTTCTCTTAATTCTTGTTCTAGACTAGAGTTTTCTATAAATCCACAGTTACTGGCTAAGTTGATTGATGAGATGTTTTCTTTATCAATTGATAAATGCACGTATTCACAGTCAGGACTAGCTGTAAAGATATTATTTGTTAGGGTATTTACTACATAACTTGCCATACCTTTTTTTCGATATTTAGGAACTAGTGCTATATATATTTCTTTATCATTTTTTTCCTCATCTGGCGTTATTGTCTTATAAAATCCTGCAAAATCATCCTTATAAAATATTAATGAAGAATCCCATTTTGAAAAACTAACATATTCTGTAATTGATTTATCTTTTAAATATGTATCAAAATACTTTTCGTAGGAAGGACGAAAAGATTCAAACTTTACTTTATCCCATTCCATATTAAACTCCACCTTTTATTTAACTATATCACTGTTTTTACATAAATTGATGATATTTTTATTCACTTTACA
>CASDWO010000102.1 GCA_949284575.1 uncultured bacterium | reverse complement strand
TCTAAATTATTATTTATCTTAGAATTATTTTTGATTTTTTGATTTATAAAATCTAAAAGTTTAGCAATTTTCCTTTGAACTTCTAATTCTGGTATCCAGGCTACGCAATCCATAATTTTTTCTGGAGAAGTATGCCTAATTTTGGTTTGTTGTGATGATACATCTAATTGTTTTTTTATAATAGAAGATGCTATAAGATAATAAGCAAATCTGGAATCTAGCTTTTCTTTTTTTGGAATAACAAGACCAATATCTCCACTTTGTATATATTTATTGTTTTCTGGTATTGTTGCTGTTTCTCCTAATAATCCAGATACTTGTTCTGTTAATGGTGTAATAACGTCTCCTTTCTTTAAGATAAACTGTGGTTTAACTTCCCCTGTAAAATAAATATCTGTTTTGGCTGTATTTTCTTTAAATCCTCTACCAGGATAATCAAAATTTCCTAAAGTTAATCTTATCTTATCCCCTTTATCTGAATAATGCTTTCCTGATAAACTTGTACCTCTTTTAACTTCTAATATTTCCTTTAATTTAACTTTTTTCATATTTACTTACCCTATATACTTTCTATGTGATATTTTTACATTATTTTGATTAACCATTGCATAATGCATAGTTGTTTCAATTTTAACATGACCCAATAATTTTTGAACTTGCTCTATAGGCATCCCCTTATCAATTGCCATTGTAGCCAAAGTCCTTCTAAATTTATGAGGATATGCTTTATCTATATTGATATTTTTTCCAATATTTCTAATAATTAATTCTATACCAGAAATCGACAATCTTTGATACGGCTTATTTTTAGAAACAAACAAAGCAATATCATTATCGTTTCTATTTCCTAAATATTCCTGTAAATGTATTTTGGTTTTTGCATCAAAGTAAACCTCTCTTTGTTTATTTCCTTTTCCTAATACAACGCAAGATCTTTCTTCAAAATTTATATCTGATATATTTAAGTTAACTAATTCTCCTACTCTCATTCCTGTTGTAAGTAATAATTCAATTATAACTAAGTTTCTAATGTCATTTTTACATAAATCTCTCATTCGTTCAATGTTTTCATCTGAAAATGTATTCTTTATAACCTTAGCTGTTTTTACTCTATGAATTCTCCTAGCCGGACTTTTTATAATATAATTTTCGTCTTCAAGCCATGCAAAGAAACTAGAAAATATTCTCCTCATATTATCAATCGTTATTAAGCTAGAATTATTAGCTTCTTTATACTCAGATAAATATTTTCTTAAGTCTTCTGTTGTTATAATTTTAATTGATTTTTCAATGCTTGATGTCATTTTAAAAATTATATTTCTATAATAGTCAATAGTTTTAACTGAACATCCCTCTATCTTCTTTGCAGATAAAAATTTATCAATTAATTTACTATTTTCTATATCTTCTTGTTTTTTCTCAATATTTTTTAAAAAAATATCATATCTGGAAAAGCATTTAACTAAAGTTATCTTCAAGTTTTCTGTTTGTTTTATCGTAAGTGTATCTTCTAGATCTTTAGTAATTTCAATAATTAAATTGTTTTCCATATAATAATTACACCTCCGTATAATTATTATACACCATTAAGTAAACTAGTTAAATAAATCACAATTTATCTGACTAAATTTCTATATCATCAACGTTTATTTGTCCATTCATTAAAAGTGGTAATATGAATTTTTTTAATGAGTCTAATCTTTGATTTTCATGTATAACATCCAATTCATCCTGTATTATTGCT
>CASDWO010000101.1 GCA_949284575.1 uncultured bacterium | reverse complement strand
AAGGTCTAGTGTTTCCACTAGAATATTATTTAAAAGTACATATTAATACAAATTAAACCGCCGTATACGAGAACCGTATGTACGGTGGTGTGAGAGGGGCAAATTAAATAATTACTATTATTTAATTTCCTCTACTCGATTATCAAAATATTCTCTTTTTTCCAATTTATAAAGCTCAACATTTTGATAATGACTAAATATATTTACAATATTAGCAGGAAACTTATGAGCTAGATAATTAACTTTTTCACCGTTTTCATTATAATATTTTAAAGCCGCTCTTAAGTCGTTTTCATTTTCATTAAGTTTATCTAATAAAGGCTCTAATTTATCCATATCTAATTTTCCCTCATAATCATCAATAAGTTCTAAAAACTCTTTAGTTAACTCCATTAATTCATTATATAATTCATGATGATCTAAACGTTTTGATTTTAACTTAATAACTAAAGGGATATCTTTTATTTTTGCCTTTTCTAAAATAGGTACTAACTTAAAGAGAATCTCCTCTTTTTTTTGTAATAAAATATCTAAATTATTATCCGCTTCTTTAATTTTTATAAAAAGGAAATCATATTTATTTTTATATGACCACATTAATAAAACAATGATTCCTATTATTAATAATATCCCTAAAGCGATCCCAACATAAATCACTAATATCACATCCTCCATATTATTATAACATGGATACATTTAAAGTACTATTTTTTTCTTAAAAATTAAAAAGACTCATATTGTGTAAATATGGATCTTTCTAGAGTTATCTTAAAATAATATCTTCTCTAAACTCTACATAATTTAAATAAACTGCCCAAAGCAAATAATTATAACCATTATTATTATCTCTAACTACTGCATAATCACGTCCTGCTCCTACAATTGTTCCTGTAAAAATTTTATCTCTCCATTCTAATGAATCAGAATAAGACATATAAAAACTAGCTTCTTTACCTATATTTAACTCTAAAATATTCTCAGCATAAGCCATATCTCCATTTATAGGAACAGTATTACTATTATTAGTATTATTAGGCATACTAGGGGTATAATTATAATCAAAGTTTTGATAAGGTGGATCCGTACTTTGATTAGGGTAAGTATCAAAATTATTATTCATAAAATCATCCTCTCAAAGTAATTGTATGAATAATTAAAAAAAATATACTAATTACCGGCAATTTCATCAAATACTGGTTCATCACCACTTGGTTCTGTTCCTTTAACATAATACATAATAATTTTCTTTTCATCTGCCTCTGTTGCTGGTTTTCCTGTTATCGGATTTACTAACACTCCAACTACGTTATTAGGTTTATTATACCATTCATCGCTTTTATCTTTCATATAACTCTCTATTGTATTAAGCCAAATATTTTGAGCATATTTATATTCACTAGAACTAAGATCTCTATTATCATCATAACCACACCAAACTGCCGTTACAATCTTATTATTATAACCAATATACCAATTATCAGTATTAGTAGTACCACTTTTTAAAGCATATTTATGCGTCATTCTACTAGCAAGATTAACAGCTGTAGGATAATTATAATCAATAAAATTAGCATCATATGTAGAAGTTAATAAATTATTAAGAATAAAAGTTAAGCTAGAATTAAGAATAAGTTCTTTTTCTTCATCCGCTTCATATAATATATTCCCTTCTTTATCAACAACTTTAGTAATAAAATGAGGCGTAACTTTATAACCTGAATTAGCAAAAGCAGAGTATGCGGAAGCCATCTCTAACATACTAATTTCACTAGTACCAAGAGCAAGAGAAGGAACTTCATCAAGCTTAGAAGTAATACCAAGTCTTTTAGCAGTATTAATTAAAGTATCTTCTCCTAAAAACATATGTGTCTTAACAGCATAAATGTTTTCGGAATAAGCAATAGCAGTTGCCATAGAAATAGGCTTATTACCATAAGTACTATTATTATTTTGAGGTGAATAAGTTTGATTATTACTAAAAGTAAAAGTAGTCTCTTCACTAGTAAAAGTAGTAGAAGCTGTAAAACCATTTTCCAAAGCTGCATAATAAAGGAAAGGTTTCATTGTCGAACCAACTTGTCTTTTCGCATTAGTAGCACGATTAAATTCTGATTTACTATAATCCTTTCCTCCAACTAAAGCAATAACTCTTCCTGTATTTGGATCCATCATGACACTAGCAGTTTCCAACTCACTATCAGGCATAGTGTTTTTAACGGTTTCTTCTAATTCTTTTTGCGCATCCATATCAAGACTTGTATATACTTTAAGTCCTCCCGTTTCAAGAAATGATTCAGGAATTTCTTTAAGACTTTTTAACTCACTAATAACAGCATCTTGATAATACATAACACTTTTTAATTCATCTTGTTCTTCTTCTCCCACAAATTTCAACTCTTCATCAAGAGCTTTATTATATTCCGCTTCACTAATAACCCCATCATCATACATATTCTTAAGAATCATCTGTTGCCGCTGTGTTGCTTTCTCTAAATTAACAAAAGGAGAGTAATTGCTAGGAGATTTAGGAATACCAGTTAAAATAGCAGCTTCTGCCAAAGAAAGATCTTTAGCACTTTTTCCAAAATAATACTTACTAGCAGTCTCTATTCCATATTTACCATGACCATAATTAATAGTATTTAAATATCCCTCTAATATTTCATCTTTACTATAATGAGACTCTATTTCTATTGTATACCACATCTCATCCCATTTTCTTTTCCAAGTCTTATCAAAATCTAAAAACAAATTCTTAGCATATTGTTGGGTAATAGTACTAGCACCTTGACTAGTAGTACCACTAGTAATATTAACAAAAAGAGCTTTTAATATTCTAAGATAATCAAAACCAATATGTTTATAAAAGTTTTTATCTTCTGTATTTATTGTCGCTTCTATTAAATAAGGAGAAATATCATCCAAACTAACCCATTCTCTAGATCCACTTCCTTGAAAAAATACCTCATTATCACTATCAAATAACATAAAACTATTAGCATTCTTTATCTCAATCTTAGGACTTAATTTAGCATAAGTATAAACACAAATATTTCCCACAATAAAAAGTCCAATAAGAATTATAAATATTTTCAAACACTTCTTTAAAACTTTCATAAACTGCATCATCCTTTCTTTATATATCATGTCCAAAAAAATACTATTCAAACAAATAAGTTGTAACTTTAATATTTTTTTGTTATAATCAAAGTCGAAAAAAGGACGTGACTTTATGAAAGACGTATTAATAAAATCAAAAATAAAAAATAAAGACGAAGAATTACCTTTTGAAGGAAAAGGAACTTTAGATAAAGAGAAAAACTTAATCCAGTACCAAGATGATAAAGCACTTCTAACTATTTTTCTAGATGACAATATTATGCTAAGAGAAACAGAAGATACTATTTTAAGTTATAAATTTGTGGAAAACGAAAAAACTAATTTTGAAGTATTTCTAAAAGATTTAAAACAAACAGGTTTTGTTCCTATGAAAACATTTAAGATAAATAAAGATAGAGAATCTTTTGAAGTAATATATCAAATTGAAGGTAATGATTTTAAACACGAATTTAAGATAGAATGGAGGATATTGTAATATTTTTAAGATTAGGAGGAATTACTTATGCAAAGTTTAACATTTAATAAAAAAATAATAGAAGATATAAAAGAAGTAATTGTAAGTAGTAGACAAAAAGTTGCTTATGAAGTAAATAATACAATGTTACTAGCATATTGGAACGTTGGAAAAATAATAGTAGAAAACGAACAAAATGGTAATATAAAAGCCAAATATGGGAAACAAGTAATGAAAGAACTATCAAAAGAATTAAGAAAAATATTAGGTTCTGGTTTTTCAGTTAGTAATTTATTTAATATGCGTAGATTTTATATAACATATCCAAAATTCCAGACACTGTCTGGAAAATTAAGTTGGTCACACTATTGTGAACTATTAAGCATTGAAAATATAGATGAAAGAAATTTTTATGAAAAGGAATGTATAAACTCTAACTGGAGTGTTAGGGAGATTAAAAGACAAATAGATACTTCATTATTTGAAAGATTATTATTGTCTGAAGGCAAGAGTAATAAAGAAAAAGTGTATGCTCTTTCAAAGGAAGGGCAAACATTAAATGTACCAGAAGATATATTGAAAGAACCGTATGTATTTGAATTTTTAAATTTAAAAGAACCAAAACCTATTTTAGAAAAAGATTTAGAAAGAAAACTAGTGAAACATATGTAAGATTTTTTGCTTGAACTTGGTAAAGGTTTTATGTTTGTGGGTACTCAACAAAGAATAACTCTTGGAAATACTCACTATTATGTTGATATGGTTTTTTACAATAAGATATTAAAATGTTATGTTCTCATTGATTTAAAAATAGGAAAAATGAAACCAGAATATGCAGGACAAATGAATATGTATTTAAATTATTATGATTCTGAGATAAATGATGAGTATGATAATAAACCAATAGGTATAATACTTTGCAAAGGTAAAAAAGAAATTGATATGGAATATGCTTTAGGAGGCCTATCAAATAATATTTTCGCTTCAACATATACATATTATATTCCTAATAAAGAACAGTTAATAAGCGAAGTAGAGAAAGTATTAGATTAAGAAAATCATAAAAATAAGAGGAGGATACTATGAATTTTTTAAATACTGTGGAAAAAGATATATTAAATAAATTTAAGGAGAATAATATTCCACTTGATGAAGTAAAACTATTAACAAGTAGTAAAAAAGAATTAGGAGACTATCAAATAAATGATGCCATGAAGCTTGCTAAAGTAATGCATAAGTCTCCAAGAGATATCGCAGAAGAGCTAGTTAGATGTTTAGAAGAAACAGGGTATTTTAAAGATATTAATATTGCAGGGGCAGGTTTTATTAACTTAAGCTTTAAAGATGAATTGTTAACAGAATATGTGGAAAAAGTTATTAAGAGTTCCACAAAAGATGTGGAAAAACTTAACGAAGAGAAAATTATCATCGACTATGGTGGTGCGAATATTGCTAAAACTCTTCATGTAGGACACCTAAGAAGTGCAAATATAGGAGAAGCTTTAAAAAGACTTGCAAGACATCTAGGTAAGGAAGTAATCGCTGATGTTCACTTTGGAGATATTGGTCGTCAATCTGGAATGGTAATTTATGAACTAAAAGAAAGATATCCTAATCTTAACTATTTTAGTGGAAAAGAGGAAACTACTTGGGATGAATTACCTATCACAGGTGAAGACTTAGAAGAAATCTATCCTGCTGCCAGTATAAAAGCTAAAGAAAATGAAGAGATAATGAATGAAGTAAGAGAAATAACTGCCGAGTTAGAATCAGGCAAAAACAAAGGATATGTAGCCCTTTGGGATAAAATAAAAGAGTTATCTATAAAAGATATAAAAAGTATTTATAAAGAATTAAATACAGACTTCGATTTATGGGAAGGAGAAAGTGATGCCTATCCTTATATCGAAGAAACTATTAATATTATGGAGAAATCTGGTCATTTAGTAGAAAGCGAAGGAGCAAAAATAGTTGAAGTAATAGAAGAAACAGATAAAGCACCTATGCCACCACTTGTTGTTATTAAAAGTAATGGTGCAACTCTTTATGCTACAAGAGAACTTGCTACTATCACTTCCCGTATGAAAAGATTTAATCCTAAAGAAATGTGGTATATAACAGATATGCGTCAAGAATTATATTTCCACCAAGTCTTTAGAGCATCCTATAAAACAAATCTTGTTCCAAAAGATACAGTATTAGAGTTCTATGGCTTTGGAACGATGAATGGAACAGATGGTAAGCCATTTAAAACAAGAGATGGTAATGCTGCAACACTAAAAAGTCTTATTAAAAGTGTCAAAGAAGAAATACTTGCTCATATGAATAAAGATATGGAAAGTAAAGAAGAAATTGCTGAAAAAATAACTATCGCTGCAATTAAATATGCTGACTTCTTACCTAATAGAACAACAGACTATATCTTTGAACCAAGTAAATTTATTGATGTTGAAGGAAAAACTGGTCCATACATTTTATATAATACTATTAGAATGAAGTCTATCTTAAATAAAGCGAATGATATGGGTATAGAATATAATAACTATTACAATAAGCCAACAGACACTGAAAAAGAAATAATACTTTTATTAATGGAGAAGAATAATATTTTACATAAAGCTTATAATAATAAAGATTTAAGTTCTATAGCAGATTACCTATATAATTT
>CASDWO010000100.1 GCA_949284575.1 uncultured bacterium | reverse complement strand
CTGATGTTCACTTTGGAGACATTGGTCGTCAATCTGGAATGGTAATCTATGAACTAAAAGAAAGATATCCTAATCTTAACTATTTTAGTGGAAAAGAAGAAACTACTTGGGATGAATTACCTATAACAGGTGAAGACTTAGAAGAAATCTATCCTACTGCAAGTATAAAAGCTAAAGAAAACGAAGAGATAATGGATGAAGTTAGAGAAATAACTGCCGAATTAGAATCAGGTAAAAACAAAGGATATGTCGCTCTTTGTGATAAGATAAAAGATATATCTACAAAAGATATAAAAAGTATATATAAAGAATTAAATACAGACTTTGATTTATGGGAAGGAGAAAGTGATTCTTACCCTTATATCGAAGAAACTATTGATATTATGGAGAAATCTGGGTATTTAGTAGAAAGTGAAGGTGCTAAAATAGTTGAAGTAATAGAAGATACTGATAAGGCACCTATGCCACCACTTGTTGTTATTAAAAGTAATGGTGCAACTCTTTATGCTACAAGAGAACTTGCTACCATCACATCTCGTATGAAAAGGTTTAATCCTAAAGAAATGTGGTATATAACAGATATGCGTCAAGAGTTATATTTTAATCAAGTATTTAGAGCATCATTCAAAACAAATCTTGTTCCAAAAGATACAGTCTTAGAGTTCTATGGCTTTGGAACAATGAATGGAACAGATGGTAAGCCATTTAAAACAAGAGATGGTAATGCAGCAACATTAAAAAGTCTTATTAAAAGTGTTAAAGAGGAAATACTTACTCATATGAATAAAGATATGGATAATAAAGAAGAAATCGCTGAAAAAATAACTATCGCTGCGATTAAATATGCTGACTTCTTACCTAATAGAACAACAGACTATATCTTTGAACCAAGTAAATTTATTGATGTAGAAGGAAAAACAGGACCTTATATCTTATATAATACTATTAGAATGAAGTCTATCTTGAATAAAGCGAATGATATGGGTATAGACTATAGTAACTATTACAATAAACCAACAGATACTGAAAAAGAAATTATCCTTTTATTAATGGAGAAGAATAATATTTTACATAAAGCTTATAATAATAAAGATTTAAGTTCTATAGCAGATTACCTATATAATTTAACAAGTTTATTTAGTAGATTTTATGAGGCAAATCATATCTTAACTGAAAGTGATGAAAAGGTAAAAGAAAGCTGGCTTACCTTAACAAAATTAGTTAAAGAAACTAACGAAGATTTACTTGATATACTTGCAATTGAAGTGCCAGAAAAAATGTAAAAAAATATAAATATATAAAAAAGTATTGCCTTTTATATGAAATCATGCTATAAGTTTATATGATTTAAATCACAAATAAAAAAATAATACATATAATGTCTTAGCTATAGGAGGAATTTTTATGAAGTTAGCTAAAATGAAAAAAGAAGACTTAGAATTGTTATCGCATAAAGATATAACTTACTATATATTAGAAGAAGAAGGAAAAATGAATACTGCTGATCTATTTAAAAAAGTAGTAACATTACTTGAGCTTCCTAATAAAACTTTTGAAGAAAAAATAGGTGACTATTATACTCTTCTTACAACTGATAAAAGATTTATTTTATTAGAAGATGGTTCTTGGGATTTAAGAAGTCGTCATACCTCTGATAAAATTGTTAAAGTAACAGAAGATGAAGACGAAGAAGAAGAAGAGGAAGAAGAATTAAAAGAAGATACTATCTTACCTGATGAAGAAGAAGAGGATAATTATGACTCAGGTGATACAGATGAAGATGATGATTATGATGATCCTAATGAAGATTTAAAAGATTTAGTTGTAGTTGATGAAGATGAACTAGAAGAGAGTTAAGATATTGCAGGTTATTTGTAATATCTTTTCATATGTATAAAAACATTGATATTTTTATTATACTTATGCTATAATTACAAAGAAAAAGAAAGGACTGGTTATAATGATAGAACGTCTTGAAGCTACTGAAAAGAAATATATGGACTTACAAAAAGAACTAATGAGTGAAGAAGTCCTAAAAGATATTAATAAAACAAGAGAATTATCAAAAGAAATGTCAGAACTTGAAGAAGTAGTAACAGTTTATCGTGAATATAAAAAGGTTATTGAAGCTATTCCTGAAACTAAAGAAATGTTAAAAGACGATGAATTAAAAGATATTGCTAAAGAAGAGTTAAAAGATTTAGAAGAGAAGAAAGAAAAATTAGAACATGACTTAGAAATACTTTTAATACCAAAAGATCCTAATGATAATAAAAACGTTATTGTCGAAATAAGAGGAGCAGCAGGAGGAGATGAAGCTAATATCTTTGCTGGTGATCTTTATAGAATGTATTCTAAATATGCTGATAAAGTAGGATTTAAAACAGAATTAATCAATGCTGAAGAAGGAACAGCAGGTGGTTTTAGTCAAGTAGAGTTTATGGTTAAAGGAAACGGTGCTTATTCTAAACTTAAATATGAAAGTGGTTCTCACAGAGTTCAAAGAATACCTGTTACTGAAAGTAATGGTAGAATCCAAACATCAACTGCCACAGTTCTTGTAATGCCAGAAGCAGAAGATGTTAACATTGAAATAAATCCATCTGATCTTAGAATAGATATCTACAGATCATCTGGTTGTGGTGGACAAGGAGTAAATACAACAGATAGTGCCGTACGTATTACCCACATACCAACTAATACAGTAGTTACTTGTCAAAATGAAAGAAGTCAAATTCAAAATAAAGAACAAGCGATGAAAGTATTAAAAGCAAGACTTTATGAACAAGAGTTAAGACGAAAGGAAGAAGAGTTAGGTGAATCACGTCGTAATAAAATAGGAACAGGTGATAGAGCTGAAAAAATAAGAACATATAACTATCCTCAAAATAGAGTAACAGACCATAGAATTGGTTTTACAACTAATAATTTAGATCGTGTAATGAATGGAGATTTAGAAGAAATAATCGATACTTTAGTTATGGAAGATCAAAGAAGAAAACTAGCAGGAGAAGAAGAATGACCGTTGAAGAGTTAATCGTCTATGGAAAAAAATATACAAGTAGTACTCATGCTAAAATGTTGCTAGCAACATTCCTTGAAGTTAATCCTCTAGAACTATTAACTATTTTAGATAAAGTAGTAGATAATAATACTGTTAATCTTTATAAAAACTCTTTACAATCCCTAAGTGAAAATAGACCTATTCAATATGTAATAGGTCATGTTAATTTCTATGGATTACAGTTTAAAGTTAATAAAAATGTCCTAATACCACGCTTTGAAACAGAAGAGTTAGTTGAAAATATAAAGAACTATCTAGAAAAGAAAAATATAACTAATCCTAAAATCTTAGATTTAGGTTGTGGAAGTGGAGTAATAGGACTAACTTTAAAAAAATTCTTTAAAAATGCCGATGTTACTTTAGTAGATATTAGTGATGAGGCCTTAGAAGTTGCCAAAGATAATGCTAAAACTCTAGATTTAGATGTTAACTTTATAAAAAGTGATTGGTTTAGTAATGTACCTTTAGATAAGTATGATGTAATCGTCTCAAATCCCCCATATATTAAAACTAATGAAGAAATAGAAGAGATAGTAAGAAATAATGAACCTCATCTTGCCTTATATGGAGGAATAGATGGCTTAGATTGTTATCGTAACATTTTAAAAGATATCAATAACTACCTAAAAGATGATTACTTAATCGCTTTTGAAATAGGTTATCTTGAAGGAGAAGATTTAAAGTTGTTAGTAGAAAATACTATTCCTAATAGTAAAGTAATTATAAAAAAAGATCTAAGTAATAAAGATAGAATGCTTTTTGTCGAAAAAAATATTGATTAAAAATATAAAATATCACTCATTAATTAAGTGTAGAAAGGGTGATATTTTTATATGAAAAAATATTTAATCTTAGCTAGTCTTATCTTAATTTTTATACCAAATTTTAATAAAGAAAGTGAAGAAATTGTAATACCTAATACTGCTATTAGATTTCGAGTAGTAGCAGAATCTAATAATGAAGAAGATCAAAATACTAAAACCCTAATAAAAGAAATTTTAGAAGAAGATCTAACTGAACTTTTAAAAGATAGTGATAGTATTGATGAAACTAGAACTATTCTAAAAAATAATAAAAGACATTTTGAAAATCTAATAGAAAGAACTCTCTTAACAAATAAAATCTCAACAACTTATAAAGTTAACTATGGTCTTAATTACTTCCCTTTAAAAAAATATAAAGGAGTAACTTATGAAGAAGGATATTATGAATCTCTTGTAATTACTCTTGGAAATGGCAATGGTGATAATTGGTGGTGTGTCTTATTTCCTCCATTATGTCTAATGGAAGGTGAAGTAACAGATTCTAGTGAAATTGAATATAAATCTTTTGTTAAAGAAATGATAGATAAATACTTATAATAAAACCCTAGATCACCGAATAGACTTGTGATAGGTGATCACTTTGGATATTTTAGAGTTAATAATTATAGCTGTAAGTCTTAGTATGGATGCTTTTTCTCTATCGATAGTCTATGGTACTATGAATATTAAAACAAAAATAAAAAACTTTTTAAGTCTAACAGTAGGAATGTTTCACTTTTTCATGCCTCTTTTAGGAAGTATATTAGGACTATTTATTGTAAAGCATATAATTAGTAATCCTGATATTTTAGTAGGAATTATCTTTACAATATTAAGTATTGAAATGCTTCTTAACATAAAAGAACTAGATGAAGAAAAGAAAGACTTTAAAAGCTTAGCTAGTGCCTTTCTTTTTGCCTTTAGTGTTAGCATTGATAGCTTTTCAGTTGGAATCGCTTTAGGAACCCATAATGAAAACATCTATTTAGCAGGAACAATTTTTGCTATTACTAGTTGCATATTTACTTATTTAGGACTAAATATTGGCAAATTTTTAACAAAAAAATTTGGTAAGATTACAAGTATTATTGGTAGTATCTTACTGTTAATTTTAGCCTTTAGTTATTTTATTGCATAAAATTCTAATAAAAGGTAAAACTATAAATGGGTGAAGTTTTATGAAAGAAAAAAGAATGATTACAGATGAAGAAATGGAAGAGATTATAAAAAAAGAAATCCTTCCATTAAGATATCATTGTAAAAACCCACTTATAAAAGGAGCAAAATAAGGCTTCTTTTTCTTTTTCTTTTGACAAAATGTCTATAATTGCTTTATGATATATATGAAAGGTGTTGTTTATGTTAGTTAATTTTAATGAAATTTTAAAAGATGCAAAGAAAAATAGTTATGCTGTGCCTCATTTTAATATTAATAATTTAGAATGGGCTAGAAATATTTTAGAACAGATGCAAGAATTAAATCTTCCTGTTATCCTAGGTGTTAGTGAAGGAGCAGCTTCTTATATGGGAGGTTTTTATACCATTAGAGTTATGGTAGAAGGTTTAATAAAAGATTTAAACATTACTATTCCTGTATGCCTTCATTTAGATCATGGAGGTAGTTTTGAATCATGTAAAAAAGCAATAGATGCTGGCTTTACTAGTGTAATGATCGATGCTAGCAAATACGAACTTGAAAAAAATAAAGAAATCACTAAACAAGTTGTAGATTATGCTCATCCTAAAGGTGTATCTGTTGAAGCTGAAGTAGGTCATGTTGGAGGAACAGAAGATAATGTTTATGGAGATGTCTTTAGAGCAACTCTAGAAGATTGTTTTGAAATAACTAAAACAGGAATAGATGCTCTAGCTCCTGCTTTAGGATCTGTTCATGGACTATATAAAGGAGAACCTAATTTAGATTTTGATAGAATGAAACAAATTAATGAAAGTTTATCTATTCCTTTAGTATTACATGGTGGAACAGGTATTCCTTATGATATGATTAAAAAAGCTATTAGTTGTGGTATTAGTAAAATAAATATTAATACAGAACTTCAAGTAACATGGCATAAAGCTGTATGTGACTTTATTAAAGAAAATCCTACTGTATATGATCCAAGAAAAGTAATAGGTAGTGGAAAAGCACCTATGAAAGCAAAAGTATTAGAATTAATAAATGTTTTTAATGAAAAACATTTAAAGCCAAATAGCACTGATAATAATATAATATAGTAGAAAGTAGGTAAAAGATGAAAATATTAGAAATAAAAGGAGGCCATAAGCTAACTGGAACTATTAGAATAAGTGGAGCTAAAAATAGTGTTGTTGCTCTAATTCCTGCTGCTATATTATCTAGTGAAGATGTAACTATCTGTAATGTTCCTGATATTACAGATACAAAAGCATTATGTGAGATATTAGATTTTCTAGAAGTAGACGTCAAAAAAGCTACTGAAAGCTTAATTATTAATAGTCATAATATGGTAAATAAAGAAATTCCTAGTGATTATACTAAAAAATTAAGAGCATCTTACTATTTTATGGGAGCTTTACTTGGAAAATATAAAAAAGTTACTATGGCTCTTCCTGGTGGTTGCTCTATTGGAGCAAGACCTATTAATCTACATCTAAAAGGCTTTGAGGCTTTAGGAGCTACAGTTACTAATAACGATAATATTTATACAGTAGAAGCTAAGGAATTAAAAGGGGCCAATATTTATTTAGATTTTGCTAGTGTAGGTGCTACTATCAATATTATGCTCGCTGCAGTTTTAGCAAAAGGAACAACAATTATTGATAATGCAGCCAAAGAACCAGAAATTGTTAATGTTGCTACTCTTCTAAATAATATGGGAGCCAAAATAAGAGGAGCAGGTACTAGCAGTATTGAAATAACCGGTGTGGAAAAACTTAATAAATGCTTTCATGAAGTTATTCCTGATCGAATTGAAGCTGGAACCTATGTAATTTTAGGAGCTGCTATTGGTGAAAATTTAAAAATCACTAATATAATTCCTGAACATTTAGAAGCTTTAACAAGTAAATTAGAAGAAATGGGTGTATTTTTAGATATTGGAACTGACTATATTATTGTAAGTAGTTCCAACAACTATAAACCTATAAATGTAAAAACCCAAACATATCCAGGTTTTGCTACTGATTTACAACAGCCTTTAACACCACTTTTAACTCTATGTAAAGGTCAAAGTAAAATAGAAGAAACTATCTATGAAAATCGCTTTATGCACATTCCTTATTTAAACCAAATGGGTGCTAATATTAGAGTTAAAAATCAAACTTCAACAATTATAGGGCCAACAAAATTAACAGGAACTGATGTAGTTGCTACTGACTTAAGAGCAGGTGCATCCCTTGTAATTGCAGGATTAATGGCTAAAGGCACTACAAGAATAACTAATGTTGAACATATTTTACGCGGTTATGAAAACATTGTTGAAAAATTACTAGATGTAGGAGCAAAATTAGAATTAAAAGAAATCTAAAAGTATTAAAAAGAAACTAGAGAAATATAATTATAATATATAACTCTAGTTTTTTTGGAGGTAAAAATGAAAAAAATACTTTGTCTTTTAACTCTATGCTTTTTAGTTTATACAATTTATTACTTTAACCATACAGATAAAATAACTTATATATCAATAGGAGACTCTCTAAGTCTTGGTATAGATTCTAATGGCAACACTAATTATGGTTATAGTAACTATATTGCTAACTATCTAAAAGATAAAGATCTATTAAAAAGCTATAACAACTATTTTTCCACAAGTGGTACTAGAATAAAAGATTTAAAAGGTAAACTCGAAACTAATTGGGAAATAACAAAAGATAAAAAAACTTTATCTTTAAAAAAATGTCTTCGTGATGCAGACTTAGTAACTTTATCAGTAGGAACAGATGATATTTTAACAAACTTAGCTTTATCCACAGTATCTGTTGATAACCTTTCTAATAAAGAAATAACCACTCTAGCAGATAAAACGCTAAATGAATTAGCTGCTCTTTTTAAAGAATTAAGAAAATATGCCAAAGAAAAAATAATTTTTATAGGATTTTATAATCCTTTAGAAGAAGAAACATTAACAAGAGAAAGACTCTATACTTATTTAATAGCTAAAGCTAAAGATCTTTGTCAAAAATATGATATAGAGTATCTAGATATTTATAATCTCTTTAAAAATAATAAAAATTATCTAAATAATCCAACTAATATTTACCCATCAACAGAAGCCTATCAAATGATTGCCACAAAAATAATAGAAAACTATATATAAATAAAAATTTAGTATAAAAATCTCTTAAAAAACTTGTCAAATTCTAAATAATTTGATATATTAAGTAGCGAATTAGTTTCCTTAAAGGAATAATTTCTATGATAATAAATATCATGGCGAAAGGAGAGATAATAATATGGCAAAAACTAATAGTAACTATAGACCTTGCAAAGTAACTTGTGCTTGTGGAGAAACATTTGAAGTTATGTCAAATAAAGATGAACTTAATATTGAAATATGTTCTAAATGTCATCCCTTCTATACAGGACAACAAGGTAGAACAAGAGCAGCAGGTAAAATAGATAAATTTAACAAAAAATATGGTTTTGATAAAAAAAGCGCTTAATCTTAAAAAAGGGCTTTTTTCTTTTAAATTATGATATACTATATAAGTAAAGTATAAATATATTAAAAAATAATAACTAAAACTTTTAGGAGGTTAAAAATGAAATTAGGAATAACAAATGACCATAGAGGATATAATTTAAAAGTAGAACTTTTAGAGAAGTTAAAAAAGGACTATGAAATAATAGATTATGGTGCTAAAGGAATAGAAGTTGTTGATTATCCTGATTATGCTTTTAAATTAAGTGAAGCTTTAACTAATAAAGAAATAGACTTTGGTATTGCTATTTGTGGTAGTGGTATAGGTATATCTATCGCTTGTAATAAAGTAAAAGGAATTAGAGCAGCAAGAGTAATAAATATAGAAGATGTTATTGAAACAAGAAACGATAATGATGCAAATATCATTTGTTTAAATGAAAATATGAATGTAGATTATGCTTATAATTTAATAATAACCTTCATAACAACTCCTTTTTCTACTGCAGAGCGTCATTTAAGAAGAATAAATAAAATAAAAGAATATGAGGATAAAGATGAGCGTTAAATATATTATTTACTTTATTGTAACTATTCTAGTAATATATAGTACTGATTCTTTAAATATAAATTCTATTTTTAAAAAAAATAAAATTTTTCAAGCACGTCTATTTTATTTCTTTTTAGTACTAGCACTTAGCTATTTAGTAACAAATTTTATTTGGGATTTATATGAAACTACAATCTTTTTTTAATTTTAAGTATATTTTTTTTCATTTTGGTCAAACTCTTAATGAGGTGGTGGATAATGAAAAAATTAAGATTAAAAAAAGGTGTTATCATTGGAGCCTATTTAATTGCTTTTTCAATAACTGGTATGGGAGCATTCTTTGTTAGCCAAAATATGAAAGATAATAATCCTAAGGAAGAAGACATAGAATATGTTAACAGCTCAATTATTGAAGATAATGATATTGAAGTGATTAAAGAAGAAACAAAACTTATAAAGCCTTATACAGCTGAAACTATTGAAACATTAAAATACTTCTATGACTACCAAGCTGATAATGCAAGTCAAGAAAAATCAATTCTATATCATGAAAATACGTATATTCAAAACTCCGGTATGGATTTTGGATCTACTGATGTCTTTGAAGTTGTCGCTGTTTTAGATGGAACTGTTCTAGATATAAGAGAGGATGAATTATTAGGAAACATAGTAGAAATAAAACATGATAATGATTTCATTAGTAGCTATCAAAGTTTAAGCGAAGTATCAGTAAAAAAGAACGACACAGTTAAACAAGGTCAAGTAATAGGAAAAAGTGGTACTAATTCAATTGATCAAGATTTAGGTAATCATTTACATTTTGAGTTATATAAAGCTGGTGAAGTAGTTGACCCTAGCAAATACTTTGATCAAGTTATTACTACTGACCCAAGTAAAGATACAACAAATGATGACACAAATACTAATGAAAAAACGGAGTAAAGGCCGTTTTTTTTCTAAGAAAATAATTTACAATACTATATATTTTTGCTAAAATATTAACAGTAAAAACAACTATATAAAAAGATTATATTACGTAAGGATGTGAGATAATGCTTTCAAAAGATATTGGCATAGATTTAGGAACAGCAAATGTTCTAATTTATATAAAAGGTGAAGGAATAGTTTTAAATGAACCTAGTGTTGTCGCTATTGATACTGATAATAAAAAAGTAGTAGCAGTAGGTAAAGATGCTAGTGAAATGTTAGGAAGAACTCCTGAAAAAGTAAAAGCTATAAAACCAATGAAAGATGGGGTAATTGCAGACTTTGAAATAACTGAGATAATGTTAGATTACTTCATTAGAAAAATTCATGCTCGTAACTTCTTATCAAGACCAAGAATCTTAATTTGTTGTCCAACCAATATAACTCCTGTTGAGAAGAATGCTATTAAAGAAGCAGCAGAACGTACAGGAGCAAGAAAAGTATTTTTAGAAGTAGAACCTAAAGTTGCAGCTATAGGAGCAGGTATGGATATTTCTAAACCAAGTGCAAATATGGTAATAGATATTGGTGGTGGTACAACAGATATAGCTATTTTATCATTAAATGATATCGTTAATAGTGCTTCAGTAAGAATCGCTGGTAATGTTTTTGATCAAGATATTGTTAAATATATAAAAGAAAAATATAAACTTTTAATTGGTGAAAAAACAGCTGAAGAAATTAAAGTTGACTTTGCTAATGTCTATGAACCTGACAAAAAGAATAAATTAGAAGTAAGAGGCCGAGACTTAGTTACAGGCTTACCTAGCACTATTGAAATAAATGAACAAGAAACTCTAGAAGCCTTAAAGGAATCTGTTTACAAGATAGTAAAAGCAGCAACTAATGTTTTAGAACAAACACCACCTGAATTATCTGCTGATATTGTTGATAAAGGTATTGTCTTAACCGGTGGAGGTTCAATGTTAAAAGGTCTTAATGATTTACTAAAAAAAGAGTTAAAAGTACCAGTTCTTATCGCTGATAGTCCCCTAACTTGTGTTGTTGAAGGAACAGGAGTATTACTTGATAATATAAAATTATTAGAAGATAATTAAGCCACTATTTTAGTGACTTTTTCTTTACTACTAAAAAGTAAAAATAAAATTCTCCTCCTCATGATGGTTGTAAAACTAATTTTTACTTGTTATAATTATTTTAGAAAAGAGGAAACTTTATGAATCAAGAAATACTAGAAACTCTAAAAATAGTTATTACTACATTTGTATGTTCGGCACTGATTATGCCATTTATGAAGAAAATAGCTCATTATATAAACGCTATAGATGTTCCAAGAAGTGATGAAGGTAATAGACATATTCATACTAAGCCTATCCCTAAATTAGGCGGTGTTGGTATCTTTTTAGCTTTTTTAATAGGATATATGCTCTTTGGAACAGAAAGTGTCCAAATGAATTCAATACTAATAGGTAGTTTTATTATTATCTTAACAGGAATTATAGATGATATAAAATCTCTAAAAGCAAGATATAAATTAATAGGTCAGCTCATCGCTGCTTCTATCTTAGTATTTTATGGAGGCTTCTTATTAAATAATATTACTGCCTTTGGTTATACAATAAACTTTGGAATTTTCTCTTATCCCCTTACTGTCTTTTTTATTGTCGCCTGTGTTAATATAATAAATCTAATTGATGGTTTAGATGGTTTAAGTGGTGGAATAAGTAGTATTTTCTTTTTAACTATAGGAATTATTGGTTTTTTCCAAGGACGTAGTGGCAGTTTAGTTATGACTTTAACATTTATAATGTTAGGAGCAACATTAGGTTTTCTCCTTCATAATTTCTATCCTGCTAAAATATTTTGTGGAGATTGTGCTATGTATCTTGGTTTCATGATAGCAGTAATAACATTATTAGAATTTAAAGGTCCAGCTTTAACTAGTTTATTTGTTCCATTAATGATTTTAGGAATACCTATTCTAGATACACTCTTTGCAATTATAAGACGTCTTTTAAAACATCAAGCCCCCTTTTCTCCTGATAAAGAGCACATTCATCATCAACTATTAGGAATGAATTTTTCACAAAGAACTACCGTTTTAATTATATATGGCTTTAATCTTTTATTTGCAAGTGCCTCAATCTTTTACTCTTTAAAAGATCCTGTTATGGGAAAAATATTATATATAATAATTTTTATAATTGTCGTATGGTTTGTCTTAAGAACTACAATAATCTCTAAAAAGAATAAAGAGATGACTGATAATATTATAGATAAAGTAGGAGAAGTCATAAAAAAAGAGCCTCGCCATAAAAAAAATAGGGTTAAATAACTACTATTTTTTTTTGACAAAATATTTATAATTTGGAAATATATGGTAAAATTTAAGGGTGTGAGTATTAAAAAAGGAGGAGGCTTAAGTGTTAAATTTTGTTGTATGTGATGATGAAAAAGAATTTAGAAGTATGATAATCCAAGAAATAGAGAAATTCATGATGAATTATGATATTGATTACAAGGTATATGAGTTTGAAACTTATGATAAAGAATTTGAAAAAGTAGCGAAAGCTGATCTTGGTTTTAAAGTTTATTTCTTTGATATAAAAACTAAGAGTGGCTCAGGTTTAGATGCTGCTCGTTTTATAAGAGAAGAGCTAGATGATTGGACTTCTATCATTGTAATTATAACTGCTTTTGCTGAGTATAGATATGAAGCATTATCTAACAGATTATATTTATTAGATTTTATAAGTAAATTTGACAATTGTAAAAGTAAGATAAGAGGAGCATTAAAGATAGCTTATAAAAATTATAACAGTCGTGAGAAATGTTTAAGCTATGAATACAATTATATGTTATACAAAATAGAATTAAAGAACATAATCTTCATTGAAAAAGAACAAGACAGTAAAAGATGTATTATCACTACTACATATGGAACTTTCAAAGCACCATTTACACTTAGTGGTATATCTAAAAATTTAGATAAGAGATTTTTAAAGGTACATAAAAGCTTAATTCTAAATGTTGATAAAATTAGTACCTATAATATTAAAGAAAATGAGATTCTATTTGTTAATGGTATGAGTACTAATTTAGTATCAAGATCTGGAAGAAAGGAGTTGATCAACTATGTTACCAATAATAGTTAAACTAATTTTAGGTATAATTATGAGTACTAGTGCATTTATTATTGCTAGAAAGATTTTAAATTATGAAGGTAAAATAAGCATTTTAAAAGTAATAGGTGCTATTTTATTGATCACAAGTCCTACTTTTGTATTATATGACGTTAAATATAATATAATTTTCACATTAATGGTATATACAATTATGGCTTTAATGTTTAAATATTTATTTAAAATTGACATAGCACAGTCTATACTAGTATGTGGCTATATAATGCTATTAACTGCTTTAGTTGATGTAACTTTAACAATTGTAGAGATTCCTATTTTTTCTTATTATCAAGTTAGAAATGTTTGGTATATTATTATAGCTAATAATACTTTAATTAGTGCTATCTCAATTTTAATATCCTACCAAAAAAAAGCAATTAATATATTTAAACGTATTAGTGATAAAGTAGAACAAAATAAAAAGATAAAAAGTACACTTTTTACCATTATAGTCGTAGTAATAGTATGTCTTTTATATTACAATATTACAACAATTTTTAAATTTAATTTGCAATATACAATTACCTTTTTTAGTATTATTCTATTTTTTATTCTCTATTATATCTATATGGAAGAAAGAAATAATTATGATAAGTTAAAAGATGAATATAATACAATGTTTAGTTATGTCCAAACATTCGAAGATTGGATTGATAATGAACAAATGTATAGACATGAACTAAAGAATAATTTATCTATAATTAGAAATTTAACTAATAAAAAAGAAATAGACAAAAAAATAGATAAAATGCTTAAAATGAATATGGTTATTGATGATAACTATATTGAAACTCTAAAAGAAATACCTAAAGGCGGTTTAAAAGGCTTACTATATTATAAATTAGCATTAGCTTTAAAAGCCAATATAAATATTTATATAGATGTAAGTCCCAAAATAAAAGGTAAAATATCCAAATTAGATAAAGATCTCTTAGAATCTCTTTGTATTGTTCTTGGTATTTATATAGATAATGCTCTAGATGCATGTAAAAAAGAAAAACATAAAAATGTTACAATTGAAATTTATGAAAAAGAAAAAGAACTTTATTTTGTTATATCTAACTCTTGTAGTAAAGTATTATCTATTAAAAAGATGAATGAAAAAGGCTTTACTACTAAAGGATCAGGTCATGGTAGAGGCCTTTATTTCGCTAATAAAGTTATTAGAAAAGAAAAAAGAATTGCCGTTGAACAACAATTCTTAAATAACTATTTTATTCAAAAAATAATTGTAAAATAAAAGAGTGTTAGGGCACTCTTATTTTAGTCCATGTCTTTTAAAGCTTTTGGTTCATCTAGACACCACCAAATGCATCCAACACTTGCACTTGCAGTAGCTAACATAGCAACAGCAGCTAGTACTTTAGCCATTCTTTTTTTCATATTTTCATCCCTTTCTTATTCTATTTATTTAAACATTAAATGTTTAAACCATTTTGTAATTATTATAGCTTTCATTAAAAACCTTATACATAAAAGGAGATACAAGTATAGCTTCAATTAAAAGTGCTGCTAAGAATAAATCACTTATCACATTTTCATTTAACATTATAATTGCTATACTATATATCACAGCTATAACAATAGTAGCGATCTTTCTAATAAGTCTTTTTTTCTTATTAGTTAAAGGTCTTTTTTTTGTATCAGCAGGAGCCCATATTATAAAAGCAAGAACTGCTACACAACATAGAATAATTTTAATCGTTAAGTTCAAATTAATATTAATTAATAAATAAGGCAAACCTAAAATTAAAATTGTACTAGAAATTAAACATACAATCGATTTACCGGCATGGAATCCAAAACCAGGATATCTAATAATATTAAAAAGTATCAAAGAAATAATAAATTCTTTTACAAACCCTAAGACTAAAGCGATTAATAGTATGATAACAGTCTTTGTTATTGTTAAATATATTCCTTCTAAACCATAAGCAAGTTTTTCTTTTTCTAAGGCGCTAAGATTATCGTTATTATTAGTAATAAAACTGATTGTATGATTTATAAATGCTTCCTTCATACCTCCTCCTATGCTATAAAGATTATATATTATAATAAATGTCTAAATAAAAGAATGACTTTAAAAGCTAAAATTTAACCATTTAATGTAATTTCGACATTTTTTTCTATTATTTAAACAGAAAAAGTCTTTAAAACGTCATTTCCCGGAAAATAAAAAAATTCTCATATATAAACTGCTATAATCTAAATACAGCATTTGAAAAGAAGTAGCGCCCGAGGTAAGAATAAAAAGATGTGGAGGTGAAAGTTTAGTGATCGGAAAAGTAAAATGGTTCAATAATGAAAAAGGTTATGGTTTTATTGAATATAAAGAAAATGAAGACATATTTGTTCATTATTCAACTATAAACTGTGAAGGTTATAAGACTTTAGTAGAGGGACAGTATGTAGAATTTACATTACTAGAAACTAGTAAGGGCTATCAAGCAGTTGACGTAACGCCAATTAAAGAACCAGCTGTCGTAAAATAGTTGGTTTTTCTATGAAATAATCCGATTAGCTAAACTATAATAAATATATTAATACTTTAGTATAACAACTATCTTGAAGATTAATTTCCTTTGCTCTTTATCTTAAAATATGATATATTAATGCTAAGGAAGGTGATAATATGGAACTAATCATTCGTGGAGACAAAATTGAAATTACTAAAGCTATGAAAGACTACCTTAATGAAAAGTTAAAAAGACTAGATAAATATCTAGAGAAAAGTGAAAATGTACGTGCTAACATAGTTGTTAAAGTAAAAGGACACTTACAAACGATTGAGATTACAATTCCACTTCACAATTTTATTATTCGTTCTGAAGAGACCCAAGATGATTTTTACGCTGCTGTTGATAAAGCTATTGATATTATGGAACGTCAAATTAGAAAGAATAAAACTAAAATAAAAGCTAAAGCTACAAAAACAAAAATTGACTTTAATATTATCGATATTGAAGAAGAAGAACATGAAGAAAGTAATATTATTAAAAGAAAAAGAATTGAAGTTAAACCAATGGATGAAGAAGAAGCTATTCTTCAACTTGAACTATTAGGTCATGAATTTTATTTATTTAAAAATGTTGATACTAATAAAGAAGCTGTTGTTTATAAAAGAAAAAATGGTGGCTATGGCTTAATAGAAGCTGAGTAAAATAAAAAAATCGAGGAATGATATAAAAATATCATTCTTTTTTTAATAAAATAACTTCAAAACCTTTTTATTATCTTAATTTTTTGATAGAATATTTTATGCAAGGAGATGTTTATAAATGGGATTATTTACAAAAATTTTTGATCATGAATATAAAGAGTTAAAAAGATTCACATTAAAAGCTGATAAGATAATTGCTCTTGATGAAGAGATGACAAAGCTTTCTGATGATGAATTAAAGCATAAAACAGAAGAATTTAAAGAAAGATTAGCAAATGGCGAAACGTTAGAAGATATTTTAGTAGAAGCTTTTGCTGTTGCAAGAGAAGCAGCTTTTCGTGTTATTGGTGAAAAGCCTTTCTATGTTCAAATATTAGGCGCCTTAGCTATTCATTATGGTAATATTGCTGAGATGAAAACAGGTGAAGGAAAAACTTTAACAAGTGTTTTACCAGCTTATCTTAATGCTTTAGAAGGAAAAGGCGTTCATGTTGTTACTGTTAATGAATACTTAGCAACTCGTGATGCCGAGTGGATGGGAGGAATACACAGATTTCTTGGGCTAACTGTAGGTGTTAATACAAGAGATATGTCTCCAAAAGAAAAACAAGAAGCTTATAACTGTGATATATTATACTCTACTAATAATGAAATAGGTTTTGATTACTTAAGAGATAATATGGTAATTAGAAAAGAAAATAGAGTACAGCGTCCTTTAAACTTTGCTATAGTTGATGAAGTTGACTCTATTCTTATCGATGAAGCAAGGACTCCTTTAATTATTTCAGGTGGAGCTATGAATAGTGCTAATCTTTATCTTGAAGCAGATAAATTTGCTAAAAGCTTAAAAGAAGATACTGATTATATTTGTGATGAATCAGGAAAAAGTTCAATTAGTGTTTCTTTAACAGATGAAGGAAGTGCTAAAGCTGAAAATATGTTTAAAATTAAAAATCTATATGAAATAGAAAATGCAACGTTACTTCATTATATTAATCAAGCTCTACGTGCTAATTATGCTATGAAAAAAGATGTAGACTACGTTGTACAAGATGGAGAAGTCGTAATAGTTGATCAATTTACCGGTCGTTTAATGAAAGGAAGAGCTTATAGTGATGGATTACATCAAGCAATAGAAGCAAAAGAAGGAGTTAAAATAAATAGAGAAACAAAAACTCTTGCTACTATTACTTTCCAAAATTTATTTAGAATGTATAAAAAATTATCAGGTATGACTGGTACTGCTAAAACAGAAGAAGAAGAATTTAGAGACATCTATAATATGTATGTTATCGAAATTCCTACTAATAAACCTGTAGTTAGAGTAGATGCTCCTGATTTAGTTTTTGCAACAAGAAGTGCTAAATATAAAGCAATAATTAATGAGGTAAAATCTCGTTATGATAAAGGACAACCTGTTCTAATTGGTACTATTGCTATTGAAACAAGTGAACTTATAAGTGACTTATTAAAGAAAGCTCATATTCCTCATGAAATATTAAATGCTAAAAACCATGCTCGTGAAGCAGAAATTATTTCTAAAATAGGTGAACATAGATCAGTTACTATTGCAACTAACATGGCTGGTCGTGGTACTGATATTAAACTATCAGATGAAATAAGAGAATTAGGTGGACTTTGTGTAATAGGTACAGAACGTCATGAATCACGTCGTATTGATAATCAGTTAAGAGGACGTTCTGGACGTCAAGGAGATCCTGGTTTTACTCAATTCTTTGTCTCTATGGAAGATGATTTAATGATTAGATTTGGTAGTGAAAGAATTAGAGAAATGATGAAAAGCTTTGGTTTTGGAGATCAAGCTATTCAAAGTAAAACCTTTACAAAAGCAATAGGAACAGCTCAAAAACGTGTAGAAGGAAATAACTATGATGCAAGAAAACATTTACTACAATATGATGATGTAATGAATACTCAAAGGGAAATTATGTATGGTAAACGTAATGAAATACTAGATAGTGAATCAATTCATGAAACTGTATTAACATCTATTCATAATCATATTACTGATCTAGTTAAATCAAGAAATGTTGATAGTGTAATAACTGATGAGGAATTACAAAGTATTACTGATTTTGCAAATGAAAATTTACTTAAAAATGATATAAGTAAAGTAGAATTAGAAAATAGAAATGCTGATGAAATTATAGAATATCTTTATAATAAAGCTAAAGAAGAATATGAAGCTAAGATTAAAGAAGTTCCAACAGAAATAAGTAATGAGTTTGAAAAAGCATTATCTTTACAAGTTATAGATAATTACTGGATGGAACAAATAAATGCTATGTCTCATTTAAGAGAAGGTATTTATCTTCGAGGATATGGACAAGATGATCCTTTAAGAGCATATACTACTGAAGGCTATGGTTTATTTGATGAAATGCTTCAAAAAATAGATAGAGATATTACAGTTTTCTTATTAAAAGCAGAAATTAGACAAAATATTGAAAGAAAACAGGTAAACAAAGAAGCAAAAACAAATGATACTAAAGATACTAAAAAGACTCCTAAAAGAGTTAAAAAAGTAGGTAGAAATGACCCATGTCCATGTGGCTCTGGTAAGAAATATAAACAATGTTGTGGAAAATAGCCCATAAAATAAGGGTTTAAGAGAATTTTGCGATAGTAAAAAGTGCAAAAAAACATAAAAAAAAGCGTAAAAATACCAAAATGTGTGCAATTTGTGTGCAGTTTGTGTGCAAATATTTTGAACACCTTTGAAAAGCCTTATAAAATCTAGGAAAAATAGATATTGGTGTGTGTGCACAAATTTAAAAGTCAGCATTCTTGCTGATTTTTTTGTTCTCTTAAAGGAGGAAACATGGGAAAAGTAAGTATTATGAAAAGAGGAAATTTCTTTCAATACAGATTTGAAATAGCCTCTCAAGGAGGAAAAAGAAAATTTATAAATAAGTCTGGTTTTAAAACAAAACGAGATGCTTATGAAGCTGGAATGAAAGCTTATAATGAGTATCTAAATACAGGTCGTAAATTTGAACCTTCTAATATGTCATTTTCGGATTATTTAGATTATTGGATAAAAACATATTGTGAAGTAAATTTAAGATATTCAACAATTTTGTCATATCAAAATATTATAAAAAATTATTTAAAACCAAGATTAGGATTTTATAGATTGTCTCAAATTACTCCATCGACTTTACAGGAACTTATTAATGATATATATATTACTAAGGGAGTATCAAAAAGTTTCTTAAATACGATATTAAAAATCTTGAAAGGCTCTTTTGGTTATGCAGCTGATGTATTAGATTTTATAAAAGACAACCCAGCACTAAAAGTAAAATTGCCTAAATATGATATACCTGAAAAAGATCCTGTTCATATTTTTACGCCAGAAGAAATTGAACGCATTTTTAATAGATTTAGAAATAGTCATACTATTTATTATTCGTTTTTAACAGCATACTATACAGGACTTCGTGTATCTGAAGTGTTTGCCTTAACATGGGATGATATAGACTTTGAAAAGAAAACAATAAAAGTAGATAGAAAGGTTCTTAAAAAAAATCAACATGGAGGAACAAAGAAAAGGTTGATTGAGGGAAAAGCAAAAACTATTTGGTATTTTGGTCCATGTAAAACAGCATCTAGTCATAGAACTATAGAAATAGGAGATACATTACTTCAAGCATTAAAAGATTTTAAAGAAGAACAAGAACTTTTTAAAGAACAATATGGAGATTTGTATATGAAGCATTATATGAAAGAAGTAATTAATCCATATAATAATAAACCAGAAATAAAAATTGTAAATGCTCTTGCTGAAATAGATGTTGCCTTACCAGAAGTTAATCTAATATTTGTTAAAAACAATGGAATTTTTGAAGGAACTGATACTACTAAACATCCTTTTAAAATAATCCATTATGAATTAGGTATCCCTTGTAGATTTCATGACTTTAGGGATACACATGCAACAAGATTGATTGAACAAGGAGCAGATATTAAAGCCGTTTCTAAAAGACTTGGACACTCTACAATACAAACAACTTATAATATTTATGTAAGAGTAACTTTAAAAATGGAAGAAGAAGTAGTTAGTAAATTTGAAGACTATACTAATTCTCTTTCAATATCTATACTAAAAAATAAAAATACTTAAAAAGCTAAAAGTTTATTAGCTTTTTTATTTTGCAAAGAAAGGGTGATTATATGGCAGTGTTTAAAATAGAAAAGCAAAAAAACTATACTGTAATGAGTAATTACCATTTACAAGATAGAAGTTTATCTTATAAAGCAAAAGGTTTACTTTCTTTTATGTTAAGTTTACCAGAAGATTGGGATTATTCAATGAAAGGGCTAGTTGCAGTTAGTAAAGAAAATATAAAGGCAATAAGATCAATACTTAATGAATTGAAAGATCATGGCTACTTAGAGATTCAACAAACAAGAGGTGAAAAAGGCTATTATAAATATGAATATATAATTAGAGAGATTCCATTAGATGTTTTACAAGAGAAAAATAATCCAGATACCCAAAAGGGATATGCCGATATAGGAGATACCGAAAAAGACAACCAAATAAATACTAATAAACAAAATACTAAAGAACAAACAGTTAAAGATGTTAAAAGTAATCTTTCTTTTGTTGATTTAGATGAATTAAATCCTTTAACACATAAATTAATAAAGAACAAATATATTGATATAGAAGACACAGATATTTATTATTATGATAGTTTATTTGAAAAATTGATAAAACAACATACCTATAAAAAAACCATAATTATGACAGATTACATTTTGTCAAGGATTTCAAAGAATAAGTATATTGATAAAAATGGAAATGTGATTGATTATGAATTTATAGATGAAGAAGGTAATAGAATAGAAAATAAATTTGGATTCTTTAAAGGAGCAATAAATAATTGTATATTAAAATTAAAAAATAATGAAGAACTTGTAATAGATCCAGAAACTGGATGGTTTGTAAATAAGAATGAAAAGGAAGATAATTATGATTTAGATTATGATCTTGAAATATAATTTTAAATGTAATCATCTTAATATTAGTAATTATGTGCTTGTTTTCTTTAAAAATAGATAATTATTTAAGCATATTTAATTATCAATTTTTTGAAGTATTTTTTTATAAAAAAAAATATGTCATCGCATATTTTTTAAAAAACTATGTAAAATGTTTAAATCTTTATGATTAACATTTGATATAATACTATGTACAATTTCCAAATCTTCTACATTAAAATTTCTTAGTTTATCATTGATTTCGCACAGGATAAGTTCTTTTTTCGTTTCTTCTTTATTTTGATGATTACAATTTTGATATTTTTCAATTAAAATTTGTAAATCTACCATAGACATATTTAATCCTTTAGCTATAAGTTCGAGATAGGTCATAGATATTCCTAATTTTCCAAATTGTTTTAAATTAATTTTACTTATGTATGATTTACTTATGTTGCATCTTTTCGCAAATTGAGTAATTAGTATGTTGTTGCTTTCACAATAATCCAAAATAATCTGTCTTATTGCTTCTTCTCTGGTCATTGTATCCTCCCTTCTTTTCTTTTATGATACTGCATATATATTTTATATTATTTTCAGAAAAAAGTCCACTATAGTAAAACAATTTGTTAAAAAAATCCACAATAGTGGACTTATTTAAAATAATTTGCTAAAATTAAATTAATATAGTATATGTGCTATATTGGAAGTAAGGTGGTAGTATGATAAAAATCAGGGTGATGGTTTCGTCCTGACTTATAGAAAGGCAGGTGAAAGTTTGAATAAATGGCAGTCTTCAGAAACAACTAGAAGTATCCAGATTCTTTACAATGGAAGTAATAATAGTGTTACATGTAAAACCCAATTGGATAATGAATTAACGATTCGCATTTTAGAAGTATGCTTAAGGAATTTAAAGGACAAAGCATCACTAAAAAAGGCAGTACCGATTGGAAAGGAAAAATGAAATGATAACTAAAGATGAAAATAAGGCAGTAAAAGAAGTAAAGGTAGTTTTAGAAGTATTAAAGGAATATTTTGAAAGTAAAAGCGATGTTCCATATGCAGTTTTAAATGAAGTTTTTAAAAAATTATTGGCAGTAGAGGAAGATTACGATAAGACTATAAAAGATCTTTTAGCAAGTAATTCTTTGGTAGTAAAATATGAACAATTATTAGAATTAATTGGTATTGTTAGTACCATATCAGTAGAAGACGACCTACAAATGGATGAAATTTTATCAACATTAAAAAAATATGATAAAGTCCATTAAAACTGATAAGGTACTCTGTATAGAAAAAATCTATACAGTTTTTTATCCACAGGAAGTATTGACAAAATATTTTTAATAGAGTATATTATTATTGTAGTCCACAATAGTGGACAACTTACGATTTGGAGGTGGTATATCAGTTTTAGAAAAGAATATGGAGTTATATTTTTTTTGAAACAACAGTCCACAATAGTGGAATAGAAGAGAGGTGAGTAAATAAAAAAGGGAGAAAGATACAGAATATACAATTCTTTATCTGATAAACACGGGAATTTTTTAACCATAATTCAAAAAATAGATAACATAATTTGCTATTTATTTGATGGTGATGACGAATTAAAATTTTTTGAAGTAGGCAGTAATTTTGAAGATGATCTAATAAAAATTTATTAGATTGATGTATAGGAGGAGCAACTATTATGAAGTTCTCAGATGAGATCCAAATCCCTGAATGGATTTTGCAACATCTAAGAAGATATGGTAATTGTTGCTGTGGTAGAGAAATAGTAAAAAGAATTGGTAAAGAAAAAATTATAGAAGTTTTAAGAAAAAAAGGGTTTAAGTGCATATTAAAAATTGTTTATGAGGATGATTATATCGTTAAAAGAAGAACAAAATATCCAATTTACGCTTATTATATTTTAGAAATGGAAGAAAAAATAAGAATTTATAACTTATGAAAAATATTAAAAGAGGGGATATTTTATTAGTTAAATTAAAGAATGATTATCCACATATTCAAACAGGCATTAGACCTTGTGTAGTGGTTCAAAATAATTTTGGAAATACATTTTCTAAAATTTTAATTGTAGTTCCTCTTACCACTAAACTAAAAAAAATTACTATGCCAGTTCATGTAATTGTAAATTCTAAACAAATGGCTTTGTGTGAAAGTATTATGACTATTTCAAAAGAACAGATAATTAATTATATTGGAACATTAGATGAAAAAACTTTAGAACAAATAAATGATGCTTTATCCATTTCATTGGATTTAAATTAAGGGAGGAAAAATTATTAAAACTAAGATAAGGCAGTTTTATAAAGATTTATTTGGAATTAATGCAGAAGAATATTGGTGTGGTGAAGGTAATAATAAGAGAATGCAAAATTATTTTAAATTATCTAAAATATTGAAAGTTATTAATAAACTATTAATATTTGCTTTAGTAGTTTATTGTATTAGTTTATCGACTAATAGTTTAATCCATTTATGGAATAATAGTAATTATGCTTTTTTACAAAAAATAGAAGATTTTAAAACCTTTTTAATTAACACTTATATTATTACATTTGTTGTTTCATTATTTATAATAGGGTTTGCATCTTATAAGTATAAATATAGTATTGAAATGATTTATAAATTAATAATTTTAAGCTTATTATTATTACCAATTGCAGTATTAATAAATTATAATTTTAATTTATTAAATAGTTTTATGAGTAGTTTTTATTTAATAGTAGTTCTTGCAGTAGTTATGTTATCAATTAATTATTTTACTATAAAAATTGATAAATTATATAAATTAGCAGTAGAAGGTAGTGAAATAATCAAGAATAGAAAAGGAGAAAAAAATGGAAGAAAGAGTAAGTTATAAAGGTAGGGTTAAGTGGTTTAGTAACGAAAAAGGATATGGTTTTATTTCGTGTGATGAGATAGAAAATGATATATATGTTCATTTCTCTGATATTCAAATGAAAGGATTTAAAAGTTTAGATCAAAATGATATAGTTGCTTTTGAATACGATTCAGAAATGCAAAAAGCATTAAATGTTCAAAAATTAGCAGTAGAATCTATTGTAGAAAATAATGTTCCTACTGTATAATGGTAAATGTATTTAATAGCGAAATAGCATCAAAAATAGATATGAGAAAAACTATTGCAAATGGTAAAGAAGTATTTTTGCTTTATCAACCATTAGTAGAAAAGAGATTAAAACAATTAAGTAAAATTCCAATAAATTCAGCTAGTATTGTTGTATGTAGTAATTCTAGTGGTTTAAAATCGACTGATTCTAAATTAATAGATAGATTGTCTTGGAATAATGATCAAATAGCTTTATTCATAGAAAACATTATGAATATAAAATCTTTTGATCCTTTAATTGGAGAATATTTAAAATTAAAATGTTTTTATAGATTATCTGATGATGCAATTGCTAGAAGAATAAATGTTTCATTAAGAAGCGTAGCTAACTATAAATCAAAAGCATTTTATTATTTAGCTATATATACTAATCAGGTAGAGTTCATAGAAGAAAGGGTATATCAGTTCTACTTAGATTGAAATTTAGTAGTTATAATGTGGCTTTTGCCACATAATACATAGAAGTTTGGGAGTGAGAAGTTAAAATGAAAAAGAAGTTAAAATTATTAATATTTATTTTAGTTATATTAATAGTATTTTTAATAGTATTTTTATATATTCAAAAAAACTCTAATAAGATAATTTTAAAACAAAACGAATTTGTTTATGAATTAGGCGATAATATAAGCAGTGATATGACATATTATATTGAGAATATTGATACTATTAAAAATAATAAAAAATATGATATAAACACGGATGATTTAAAAATTAAAAACGGAAACTTTGTTGCTCAAGATGATTCTATTGTTTCTGTTGGAACTTATACCATCGAAATATCTATTGAAAAAAATACTAAACAATTTTTAATAAAAGTTGTTGATACAACATCACCAAAATTTGTGAATACTAAAGATATTATAGAAGTAGAAGAAGGAAATAATTCTTTTGATTTAAAGTCATTTTTTGAAGTTGAAGACTATTCTGATGTAACATTACAAATTAAAGGTGATTATGATATAAATAATCCAGCTGATTACAATTTAATAATAGAAGCAAAAGATAAATTTGGTAATATTTCAAGTTTTAATTTTGTTTTAAAAGTTTTAAAAAAAGAAAAGGAGCCAGAAAATACTTCAAATAGTAATAGTGTTCAAAAACCTAATAATAATGTGTCAAGCAATAATCAAACAAATAATTCTAAAGAAGATTATACGCCAACATCTTCAAATGGTTATAAAAAAAGTATATCAGATTCTTATGTAGTACAAATAAATAATTATAGAAAAGAAAAAGGTTTATCAGAATTACCTGTAACAGCTGAAGCACAAGCAGAAGCTGATATGCGAGCTAAACAAATTGTTAGTAATTATTCTCATAATGCTTCATACGGTTTTGGTGAAAATATTGGTTATGGTACAGCAGGTGGAAACTTTTTTGAAGCATGGAAAAATAGCCCAACTCATAGAGCCACAATGCTAAGAGAACAAAATACAGCTATGGCAGTAAGTGTATATGAGAAAAATGGAACATGGTATGCTGTAGCGTCATTTAGAATGAACTATTAAAAAAAGAAATGATTATTCGTCATTTCTTTTGTCTTTATTCATAAGTTCTTCATATCCATCGAAGAATTTTCTAATGTCAAAGTTATATTTCTGTGCTAAGTAAAATAAGGTATCTAATGAAACTCCCATATCCACATTTGGACTTTCGATGTGTGAAATAAAACTTCTACTTAAATCGTTTTCTTCTGCCATTTTTTCTTGCGATTTACCAATTATTTCAGTTCTTATAGTTTTCATATTTCTACCTATAAGATTAAATAAATCATAAATGTTGTTCATCGTTAGTACCTCCTATAAATAATTTTATAGGAAATATCATTAACATACTGCTCCTTCACAAGGAGCAACTTTATGTTTTATAAGTTAAAATTTGTGTTATAATTGTATTTGAGTAATCATAAAGCAGTATATATATGAATTACTAATGAAAGGAGAGTGTTAGTTGTAAGAAAATAAATACAAGGTAAATGTTGAGGCGATAGATATATGAATACTAGTAAAAAGTTTTATAAATAAAAAAAGTAATTAAAATGTTTTGGTCGACACTAATTACTACTTCTTTTATCAATTCTTTTAGAACTTATAATTTTCTTTTCATCGTATGATAATAAATCAGCAGGTGTAATATTACAATCTAATAATTTAGAAATGTTGGTAGATAATTTATCTAACATATTCACAGATGGATTTCTTTTACCTTTTTCTAATTGGTATTCGTATAAGAAGGTGGTATCAATAGCTTCAGCAAATTTCTCTTGAGATAAGTTAGATTGATACCTATAATATTTTAAATTTATTGCAAGTATATCTTTACTTTTCCTTGTAATAATAAATCGCCTCCAATCCCGAAAACCTTATTTTATTATATATTTTGTGCAGTACAAAGTCTTCTATACACGTGTATAGATTAATGAAAGGAAGCTATGATGGATGCTATAGAAATTTTGTTAATAATAGCAGTAATTTTAGTAGTAATTTTATGTATTGTTCTTTTTATTTTGATTGACAAACTTAGAGGGTATAAATTACATTCAATATTATTAGAACGTAATCTAAAAACAGAACAAGAAGAGAAAGAATACTATTTTCGAGAAAACAGGAGAAACGAAAGAGAATTGAAAATAGTCAAAGAACAAGAATTAAAGAAAAATAATAATAGTAAGACAATTAAAATATCTGAAAAAACGTCATTAGTCAAGAAAGATACTTTTAAAGGAAAAAAAGTTTTAGTTGGTGATTATAATGAGTGGATGCTTCAAAATACTAGAAAAGTATTAATGTCATTAGGCTTTGAAGTTGATACTGTGGAATCTGGTGATGACATCTATGATAAAATTACTCATGGTTATACTTGCGACGTTATAGTTACTAATAATCTATATAAATACGGTGAACGTAATGGAATAGATGTTTTACATGATTTAAAAGATATAGAAGGATTTAATATTCCTATTGTAGTATTAACAGTTTCTACAGGTGCTAGAGATGAGTTTGTTTATGAAGATGGTTTTGATGAGTATATGGAAAAAGTATTGACTCAAAAACAAGCTGAAGAAGTTATGACAAGATTACTTTTATAAAATAAACAAAAAGAAAAATTATAAAACAATGTAATTTTTCTTTTTTTGTTTATATTGACATATATTATAAAATGTACTATAATGTACTTATTCAATAAGTACATTTAGGAGGGGTGAAAATGGAAATTATCATTAGTAATAATACAAGCAAGCCAATCTATGAGCAAATAACAAGTCAATTTAAACAAATGATAATGTCTGGCGAATTAAAAGCTGGAAAGTCAATACCCTCAATGCGTTCTTTAGCTAAATCTTTGCACGTTAGTGTTATATCAGTACAGAGAGCTTATGAAGATTTACAAAAAGATGGTTTTATTGAAACAACAGTTGGTAGAGGGAGTTTTGTTAGTTCTTTTAATAAGAATTTTGTTCAAGAGGAAAAACAACGAGAGATTGAAGGACATTTACAAAAAGCAGTTGATTTAGGAAAAGAAAATGGAATAAAGTTATCTAAACTTATTGATTTGTTAAAAATATTTTACGAGGAGGAATAATGATGTCAGACTACGCATTAAAAGTAGAAAATTTAACTAAAAAATATGATGGATTTTTATTAGATAAAGTTTCGTTTTATGTTCCAAAAGGGAATATAGTTGGATTAATTGGAGAAAATGGTGCAGGGAAAAGTACAACTATAAATACTATGCTTGAAATAGTACAAAAGGATTCTGGAGATATTTATATATTAGATAGCAAAAAAAATAAAATTGATAATGATATTAGAGAAAGAATTGGAGTTGTTTTTGATGGAAATAATTATCCTGAAGATTTAACACCAAATAAATTAAATAACGTATTAAAAGCTATATATAAAAATTGGGAAGAAAAGAAGTTTTTTGAATTATTAGAAAAATTTTCTTTATCAATAGATAAAAAGATAAAAAAATTCTCCAGAGGAATGAAGATGAAGTTATCTATAAGTGTAGCATTATCTCATAAAGCAGAATTACTTATTTTAGATGAAGCAACTAGTGGACTTGATCCAGTAGTAAGAGATGATATTTTAGATATACTTTTGGACTTTGTTCAGGATGAAACACATTCTATATTAATTTCATCTCATATTACAAGCGATTTGGAGAAAGTTGCTGATTATATAGTATTTATTCATAAAGGAAAAATGATTTTTGAAGAAACAAAAGATAATCTTATATATGATTATGGTATCATGAAATGCAAGCAGAAAGATTTCGATAGTATTGATAAAGAAGATATAATCAGATTTAGAAAAATGGATTATGGATATGAAATATTAGTAAAAAATAAAAAAGAATTAGAGCGTAAATATCCTAATTTTATAATGGATAACATTAAAATTGAAGATATTATGTTGATGTATGTAAAGGGGGAAAAGTAGAATGAAAGGTTTACTTTTAAAAGATTTTTACACGACTAAAGCTAATATATTAGTTGCATTATTATCATGTCTAGTAATGGCTATTGGATTATCCTTCGTGATTTCTCCTTCGGTAGTTATTATATTAGTGGCAATTCCTCTAAGTATGACAGTATCAGGAACTATTATATCCGATAAAAAGAATAAATGGACTCAATATTCTGTAACATTACCAGTTTCAAAAAAGCAAATCATATCGAGTAAATATATTGCATATTTATTTTGGGTGATAGTAGGCTTAATTGTTGGTATTTTAATATGTTTAGCAGTTTTGAAAATTACAAATACAACAGATAATTATATGAATATATTTATTGGATTTAGTATTATTATTTCCCTATTAAGTGGAAGCATTATTATGCCATGTAACTTTATTTTACCAGAAGAACAATCAATAATTGGAACAATACTAGCATATTCTTTAACATCAGGAATACTTGCATTATCAATATTTGGATTAAATCAAATATTTAATGTTAGAGAAAATATGAATATGACTTTAGTTATTTGTTGCATTATAAGTGCTATTATATATGTAATTTCATGGATTGTATCTACACAAAAAATTAAAAGTTTTAATTAGAGAAAGGAAATGAATTATGAGAAAATGTTTAAGATGTAATGCCGAAATGGTCGAAGATTTGGATGTAAAAGTAGAAGGTGGGGCATACGGATTAAAAGTAACTCAACAAGGAATATTCAAAGATAATTTAGGAAAATTCAAATGTGCTGTATGTCCAGAATGTGGTTATAGTGAAATATATGTTGCAGAACCTAGCAAAGTAAAAAAATTAACAATTAATAGTAAAAAGAAATAAGACAAGTCTATATCGATTTGTCTTTATATATTTGTTTTAATATTACGGTATTGTAAGATAAATAAATCTTAAAACATGGTATAATTATTAATGAAATGTGGTGGTTATTTTGAAAACAATCATGATAGTCGAAGATGAAAAATCAATAAGAGATGAACTTAAAACACTTTTAGAAACATCTGGATATAAGGTTATCTTATTGGAACGATTTGATAATACTTTAGAGGATATATTAAAGAGTAAATTTGATTTGCTTCTATTAGATATAAATTTACCTAAAATGAATGGCGAAACTTTATTAAAAGAGTTTAGAAAGCAGTCTAATATCCCCGTAATTATGGTAACAAGTAGAGTAGGAGAAACTGATGAAGTATTGTCTATGAGTTATGGGGCAGATGATTATATAACAAAACCTTATAATCCAACAATTTTATTATTAAGAATATCTAATATTTTCAAGAGAATGGAAAAAAGTACAGACTTTCTTACCTATGATGATGTAAAAGTATATCAAGGTAAAGGGATTTTAATGAAAGGCGAAGAAATATTAGATTTAACTAAAAATGAAATGATTATATTTTCTTATTTATTAAATAATCGCTCTAATATAGTAACTCGTGATGAATTAATGACAGAACTATGGAATAACGAAGAATATATTAACGAAAATGCTTTGACCGTAAATATAAGCAGATTAAGAGCAAAACTAGAATCTTTTGGAATAGAAAATGCAATTGAAACGAGAAAGGGACTAGGGTATAAGTTGTTATGAAATTTAGTAAATATGTTTTTGATAAATGGTTAGAGATATTATTTGCTTTATTCGGATATTTCATTGTTCTAATGATGTTATTTGCTTTTAAAATTTCAAAAGAAGTTATTATAGGGATAACAGTAGTATTTTTGTTATTCTTCATTATGATAATTTTAACTGGGTATATTAAAAGAAGAAGATTTTACACTAATTTAATAAATAATGTAGATAAACTAGATAAAAAGTATCTTGTTTTAGAAATGTTAAATGAGCCATCTTTTTATGATGGAAAAATACTATACCAAGTATTATATGAAATTAATAAATCAATGAATGAAAATGTCAAAGATTTAGAAATAAGTTTGAATGATTTTAAAGAATATGTGGAACTTTGGATACATGAAATAAAACTTCCTATTTCTAGTTTAGTTTTAATGAATCATAATCATAAAACAAATGTAGATAAAAAATATGATGAGCAAATAAGAAGAATAGATGATTATGTGGATCAAATCCTTTATTTTGTTAGAAGTGAGAATGCTGAAAAAGATTATTTAATTAAAGACACCAGTTTGAAAAAAGTAATTAATTCAGTAGCCATGAAAAACAAAAATGATTTATTAGAAAGAAATATTTGTTTTGAAGTAGAACTATCTGATATAAAAGTATTAACAGATTCAAAATGGCTAGAATTTATCGTGAATCAAGTTGTTAGTAATAGTATGAAATATACTAAAGATAATAATAGCATTATTAAAATTAATGCTGTGGAAACTTCAAAACAAGTAGATTTAATTATTTATGATAATGGTATTGGAATACCAGAGAAAGATATTAAAAGAGTATTTGAAAAAACATTTACAGGAGAAAATGGTAGAGCTACTTCTAAATCAACTGGGATGGGGCTTTATATCGTAAAAAAATTATGTAGAAAATTAGGTCATAAAGTTAGGATTGAATCTAAAGAGGGAGAATATACAAAGGTTGTTATATCTTTTGCAAAAAATGATTTTTATAAAATAGGGGATTAATAAGTATTTTTGGTATTACGAAATTGTAATGTTCTGTAATATTAGAATAACGACAAAGTCCCTTTTTTGTCATAAAATTAGTAGCAGAAAGGAGAATTTTTATGGAAAATATTTTAAAGATTGATAAAGTTGAAAAATATTACGGTAGTAGATCTAGTCTTACCAAAGCAATTGACAATATCTCATTTGAAGTAGATAAGGGTGAGTTTGTTGCTATCATGGGAGCAAGTGGATCAGGAAAAACAACTCTTTTAAATTGTATATCTACAATAGATAGAGTAACAAGTGGACACATCTATGTAGATGGAGAAGACATTACAAAATTAAAGGGTAATAAATTAAATAAATTTAGAAGAGAAGAATTAGGTTTTATTTTTCAAGACTTTAATTTACTTGATACTCTGACTGCTTATGAGAATATTGCTTTAGCTCTTTCTATTCAAAATGTAAGTGCTAGTGACATTGCAAAAAGAATTGATAAAGTTGCAAAGGAACTTGATATTAAGGATGTTTTAAAGAAATATCCGTATCAAATGAGTGGAGGACAAAAGCAAAGAGTAGCATCAGCTAGAGCAATAATTACAAATCCAAAACTTGTTTTAGCAGATGAGCCAACAGGAGCATTAGATTCTAAATCAGCAAAAATGTTACTTGAAAGATTTACATATTTAAACAAAGAATTAATGGCAACAATTCTTATGGTTACACATGATGCTTTTACAGCCAGTTATGCAAGTCGTGTAATATTTATCAAGGATGGTAAAATCTTTAACGAACTACATAGAGGTAGTGATTCTAGGAAAGAATTTTTTGATAAAATTATAGATGTTGTAACCCTTTTAGGTGGGGATTTAAATGATGCTCTTTAAGTTATCCTTTAAAAATATTGCGAGAAGTATAAAAGACTACGCCATCTACTTTTTTACTTTAATATTAGGTGTTGCAATATTTTATATATTTAATGCGATCGATAGTCAAACAGTTATGATGCAAGTATCAGAATCTACTTATGAGATTATTGATTTAATGACAAGTATGCTTTCTGGTGTAAGTGTTTTCGTGGCATTTATATTAGGTTTTTTGATTATATATGCAAATAGATTTTTGATGAAAAGAAGAAATAAAGAATTTGGTATATATCTAACTTTAGGTATGAGTAAAAGAAAAATATCTTTAATATTATTTTTTGAAACTTTAATTGTTGGTTGTATATCATTAGTAGTTGGCTTGGTACTCGGAACTGCATTATCGCAAGTGATGAGCTTACTTGTTGCGAATATGTTTGAAGCAAATATGACTGAATTTGAGTTTGTCTTTTCATCATCAGCTTGTATAAAAACACTTATATATTTTAGTGTAATGTATATCTTAGTCATGATTTTTAATACATATAATGTCAGTCGTTGTAAATTAATTGATTTATTAAATGCAAATAAAAAGTCTGAAAAAGTAAAATTAAAAAATCCGTGGTTATGTGTAATTGTATTTATTGTTTCTGTTAGTGCATTAGGTTATGCTTACTGGTGTGTAACTGGTGGAGTAACAGATATGCAAACAGCTGATAAAATATTAATTCCAATAGCTTTAGGGGCTGTATCAACATTCTTTATCTTCTGGTCTTTATCTGGATTATTACTCAAGTTATTTATGAGTATGAAGAATGTTTATTACAAAGGTTTAAATAGTTTCACCTTAAGACAATTTAGTAGCAAGATTAACACAACAGTATTTTCAATGACTATTATATGTTTGATGTTGTTTTTTACAATATGTGTGTTATCAGGTGCTATTTCAATTAGAAATTCAATGACAAGCAATTTAAAAACTTTAGCTCCTGTTGATATACAACTTGATAAAACAATGGATATATCAGCTGATTCTGGTTATTCTCCAGAGATTATAGATGATTCTAAAATATCAGTTAGTGAAACATTAGATAGATTAGGTTTTGATACAGATAAATATTTTAAAGATGTTATAGAGTTTGATTTATATGCTAGTAATGATATTTTGATTAAAAATACTTTAGGTTCTGTTTACGATGAACTAGTTAAAGAATTTCCATATTTATATTATGATGATGCTGAAACGTTTATTAAGGAAAGTGATTATAATAAACTTGCAAAATTATATGGATTAGATCCTGTTTATGTAGATGATGATGAATATATTATTATTTCTGATGTTGACTTTTGGACTGATATTAGAAATCGAAGTTTGGAAAAAGGTACACCAATTACTATAAATGAAGTCAGTTTAACACCAAAATATAATGAATGTGTTAATGGATTTGTCTATATGTCAAGTAATCATATTAACACGGGAATATTTGTTGTACCTGATGAAGTTTTAGAAAATATGACTAGGGAAACAGGTATATTAGTTGCTAATTACAATGCAAATGATGATCAGGGCAAACAAAAAATAGAAGATATGATTATTGGATTGGATAAAAGCTCTTATTCTCCAAATACCGATATACAAGCAAGTACAAAATTATCTTTATATGAAGGTAGTATTGGACTTGGAGCTATGATCACATTTATTGGTTTATATCTTGGAATTATCTTCTTAATTGCTAGTGCAGCCATTTTAGCACTAAAAGAATTATCAGAATCTACCGATAATAAAGAAAGATTTAGAATGTTAAGAAAAATAGGAACTGATGAGAAAATGCTTAATAAAGCTCTATTTAGACAAATTGGAATATTCTTCTTGTTCCCATTGATTATTGCAATTATTCATTCTATATTTGGTATTAAATTCTGTCTTTATTTATTAGAAACATTTGGTAAAGGCGAATTATTAAAATCAATTATCATGACAGCAGGAATTATTGTCTTTGTATATGGTGGATATTTTATAATTACATATTTATGCAGTAAAAATATTATAAAGGAGAGGTAAAAATGTTTTTGGCTTATAATTGGAGTGCTGTTTGGCAAAGTGTAGAAGACACTTGGTTACCAATTTTAATTCCTATTGGTTTTGTAATTTTAGTTATTATTATAGTAGCAATAGTGAAAGGTAAGAAAAAGAATTAGTGTTTTTTGCTAATCCCTCTTGCTGAATATGAGTTATTTAGAATCAATAAAAACAGCAATTATTGTATTTCCGATTATTGCTTTCTTATTTACCATTCCTTTTATACTACATCAGTACCATAAATATGGTTCTATAAATAAATTTAGAGTTTTAATAATTTATTCATTTATACTTTATTTAATTACAATGTATTTTCTAGTAATACTCCCACTTCCGAGTAGAGAAGAAGTGGCAAATATGACTAGTAGAACAATACAATTAATACCATTTTCATTTATTGGAGATATAGCAAGAGAAACAAATTTTAATATATTAGATCCATCAACATATATTTCTACATTATCTCATCCTAGTGTTTATACAATGCTATTTAATGTTGTAATGACTATACCTTTTGGAATGTATTTAAGATATTACTATAAATGCAGTTTAAAAAAGACTTTTATGTTAACTCTACTTCTTTCTCTATTCTTTGAATTTACACAACTAACAGGACTTTATGGTATATATCCAAGACCATATAGACTTTGTGATGTTGATGATTTAATAACAAATACACTAGGTGGAATAATTGGTTATTTTATAATGGGAATAGTAGATGACTTTCTTCCTACAAGAGATGAAATAGATGAAGAAACGATTGAAGATGGAAGAAGAGTATCAGGATTTAGAAGAATTACATTATTTTTCTTAGATGGATTTGTATATCTTTGTTTATCTACTATATTATCATTATTCTCTGGAACATTATTTATGACACTTGTATCTTTTATAATTTATTATGGAGTAATACCTTATTTTTGGAATGGTAAAACGATTGCTAGTAATTTCTTAAATGTAAAAGTTACTTTTCCTAATATGACATTTATTAGATTGATTTTAAAAAACATATTTAATTACCTTTATTATTTTATGTTACCAGTTTGTATATTAGCAACAGGAATGATAATAGTTAATAATATAGATTTGAGTGCAGTACCTTCAATTTGGGTATATTTAGGGTGCTTTATAATTATTATTCTTTTCTATTTGGTAAATATATTCTTATTGCTTAAAAATGGAAGAATTTATTACGATAAAGCATTTAAAATTACTTATTTAAGTACAATAGATGAAGTTAAAGAAAAAGATAGGAGGCGAAAAGATGGAAAACATTAAAGGAAAGATATTTGCTGGTATTGGTATTGTTGTTGTCATTGCAGTATTCTTTGTAATATTCTGGTTATTATTCTATCAAGAATCTACTTATTATACTAAAATTGATAATACTAAGGTAGAACAATTGGATTCTGGTGATATGAGATATGAATACACACTAGATGCTTATAATGAAAAGGGTAATTCAAAGGAAGTAATTTTTAAAACAAGCAGAGAATTAAAGGATGATGCTTATTTAAAACTTGATGTAATGTTAACAAGAGGAGTTAAATCTTGGGAAGAAGTACAATTTAGCGAATTACCTGATAAAGTACAAGAAAAATATGAATAAATGAAATAAAATATAAAAAATTAGTATGAAATCATACTAATTTTTTTGGGAACTATTTAGATAACTTTCTAAATAGTATTGACTTTATATATATAATAAGATAAAATCTATTTAGACAAATGTCTAAATAGCGAGGTGATAATTATTGAAATTTCTGAAACCTTAAAAGCTATATCAGATCCTATTAGAAGAAATATATTAGAGATGCTGAAAAAAGGTAAAATGACAGCTGGAGATATAGCAAAGGAATTTAATATAACCAATGCGTCTGTATCCTATCATTTGTCTTATTTGAAAAGAGTAGATTTGATTAGAGAAGAAAAATATAAAAACTATATTTACTATGAACTTAATACATCGGTTTTTGAAGATATATTGGTATGGGTTTATCAATTTGTAAATAATGATAATAAGAAAGAGGAAGATAAGAATGAAAAAAATTGATTGGAAAATTTTAATCATAACAAGTTTAATCTGTATAATTCCAATAATTTTTGGAATAGTTTTATACGAAAAATTACCAGATCAAATGGCAGTACATTTTGGGATAAATAATGAGCCTAATGAATATGCATCAAAAGAATTTGCTTTGTTTGGAATTCCTATATTTATGACCTTATTACAAATAGTTTGTTGTATTTTTAGTGATTTATTAGAACAAAAAAGGCAAAATAAAAAATATATTTCAATTTATAAATGGATAATACCAATTATTGGAATAGTGTGTTATTTAACAATGATAGCTTATGGTACGGGAATAAACTTGGATATGAGAATGATTGTTTGTATTACTTTAGGAATACTATTTACAATATTAGGAAATTATCTTCCCAAAACGATACCTAATAAATTTCAGTTAACATATATGAGAAAAGAACATTGGGAAAAAATTAAAAGACCTGTAGCATATTTCTTTGTAGTTATGGGACTATTATTTGTAATATCTACATTTTTAAATCCATTGGTATCATTTGCATTGGTAGGAGTTATTATAATATTTGCTGTAGTATTAGTTATGTATTCAATATATTTATTTCATAAAGATAGAAAAGTGAGGGGAAGAAGTAATGATTGAAATAAAAAATGTTTCTAAATCGTATATTAAAGGGAAAAAATCAGTTGATAATTTGAATTTAGATGTAAAAAATGGTGAGATATTTGGTTTTTTAGGTCCAAATGGAGCAGGAAAAACAACAACTATAAGAATGATAACAGGAATCTTAAATATTGATGAGGGAGATATTTTAATAGATGGAAAAAGTATAAAAAGCAATCCATTAGAGGCAAAGAAAAGTTTTGGATTTGTGCCAGATAGTCCAGATATGTTTTTAAAACTAAAAGGCATTGAATATTTATTATTTATGGCTGATATATATGATGTACCACAAGATAAGCGAAGAGAAAGAATAGAAGAACTTACAAAAAAGTTTGGAATATATAATCAATTAAATAATCAAATTCAAAGTTATTCTCATGGTATGAGGCAAAAAATTGTTATATGTGGAGCTTTGCTTTCTGAACCAAAAAATTGGATATTAGATGAACCGATGACGGGCTTAGATCCAAAATCTTCTTATGATTTGAAAGAAATGATGCGTGAACACGCAAAATCTGGAAAAACAGTTTTCTTTTCTACTCACATATTAGAAGTGGCTGAAAAGTTATGTGATAGAGTAGGAATTATAAACAATGGTAAATTGGTTTTCGTAGGTACATTTGATGAAATGAAACAAAAATTCAAAGAAGAAACATCCTTGGAAAAATTATTCTTAGAAATAACAGAAAAATAATTCTTAGGAAGGTGTTTATTTATGGATAAGGTTATAAAATTAACAAAAATATTTTTAAAAAATTCCTTTTCTAATATGGATGCAAGGATGGGAATTTCATCAAAGTCAAAAAGCAAAATATTGATTTATGGAATATTATTTTTATATTTTGCAGGATTAATCATTTTTTTGAGTTATAATTTGTTAGATGGATTAATATCTATTCATCAAGAAACAATATTCGTTGGTATGATTTTATTTATGATTTTTGGATTAGCCATTTTTCAAACTTTATTTTCAAGTATTAATATACTATATTTTACAAAAGATAATGAATATATATTGCCATTACCACTTAAACCCTATCAAATAATCCTTGCTAGAACTGGGGTAATGTTGATTATTGAATATGTTATTATATTTTTACTTGGATTAATTCCTTTAGTTATGTACGGAGTATTAACAAATGCAGGAATTTTGTATTATATTACAATGATTTGCTCTGTTATATTATTACCAATATTACCAATTTTGTTAATAAGTATAATTGTTATGATTATTATGAGTTTTGCTAGATTTACCAAAAATAGAAATAGATTTCAATTAATTGCATCTATATTACTTATTGGAATTGTAATTGCTATATCGGTTGCGACTAGTGGAACAAGAGATAATTTAACTAATGAGGAAATGGCACAAGCTGTTGTTCAAGCAAATGGTATGATAGAGATAATGAAAGGATATGTACCAACAGTAGATTATATGGTAGAAGCATTAACTACAAATTCGTTATTTATAGTAGTAATTAACATTTTTAAAACTTTTATAATTACAGCAGTTGGACTATTTTTATATTTGATTATTTCACAAAAATTATATTTTAAAGGATTGATTGGTAATTTATTTGGAAGTAGTACAACAACTTCTAATAAGAAAATTAATCAAGAAAAATATCAAAATAGTAAATTATATAAGAGCTATATTGGTAAAGAATTTAAAACATTAGCTAGAAATCCTGTGTTTTTATTACAATGTTTATTACCAGCTATTTTGATTCCTATATTAATGGTTTTCGTTGTTTATTCCAGTTTAAATGGAGATGGTGGAGTAGCAGAATCAACCATAAAAATGTTAGGTAATACTCCAACAAATTCATTTTTAATTATAGGTATTATATTGGGAATTATACAATTCTTCACTATGTTTATATACATATCCATAACAGCGATTTCAAGGGAAGGTACAAATGCTATATTTATGAAATACATTCCTGTTTCATTGTATAAACAATATATATATAAAATTATTCCTAATATAATTATGAATATTGTAACAATTGTTATATCATTAGGTATTGCACAATATATTTTACATCTTCCAGTATTAACTTTAGTTATTTTGTTTGTAATTGCAACTATAATGGGTATATTACAAAGTATTTTAATGATTATTGTAGATCTAAAAAGACCAAAGTTAAATTGGGATTCGGAATATGCAGTTGCTAAACAGAACATGAATTTGGTTTTTCCTGTTTTATTATCAATGATTAATATAGTAATTATCGCATTAATGGTTTATTTATTTAAAAATATTAATGTATATTTAGGACTTGCAATGTTAGGATGTTTATTTATTATAGCGACTTTTGTTGCAAACAAATATTTATATAACAATCAAAATGAATTAGCAAGTAAAATATCTTAATTGGAAAAAGAACTAATATTTTGTTAGTTTTTTTCTTTATTTAGTTATTAATGTATAAGTAAAGAAAAAATTGTGTTTTCATGATATAATTAATATATACGAGAGGAGTGAGGGAGTGAAAGTAAGTGGATGGAAAATATTCCAAATTATTCAATTTATAATATTTGCTGGTGTTAGTATTTTCTTGTTTGTTAGACAAGTTGATGGAAGTGGAGCAGAAAATACAACAGATGTAAAACTAATAAGTTTTG
>CASDWO010000099.1 GCA_949284575.1 uncultured bacterium | reverse complement strand
ATATTTTAGAAGTGCAGGTGATTAGATGAAACTTTTAGGAGTTATAAACGATGATAGTTACTTAGACTATTTAAATAATGGTTTAGATGGTTTTATTTTCCCTTTAGAAAACTATGCTGTTGATTATTTTAAATATTATACCCTTGAAGATATAGAAAAATATAAAAAAACTACTAATAAATTATGTTTTGTAGTTCTTAATAAAATGATATTTAATAATGAATTAGATAGTCTCTTTAATACTTTAAAACAATTAGAAAAATTAAAAGTAGATGGTATTTTCTTTTATGATCTAGCGATACTTAATTTAGTTAAAAAAAATAAACTTTCCTTAAATCTTATTTATAATCAAACTCATATGGTTACTAATAGCGCCACTATAAATTTATATTATGATTTAGGAGTAAAAGGAGCATATCTTTCTAATGAAATAACTAAAGATGAGATATTTAATATTAGAAATAATACTAAAAGCGATCTGTTTATTTTATTACTTGGTAATCCTGTAGTAGCAATGTCTAGAAGAACTTTACTTACTAGTTATTTTACTAATAAGAAAGAAATGAAAAAAGATTTAATCACTATTAAAGAACCTAAAAGTGGTGGAGAGTTTATTGTTAAAGAAGATATTAATGGTACAACATTCTTTTATAATAAAAGACTTAATTTAAGTAATATCTATAAAGAACTAGATAGTAATAATATAAATTATGGTATTATAGAAATGGGAAGTTATACTAAAAGTGAATATATAGAATTAATTAAAGCTTTTAATAATTTTGATAAAAAGAAAATCGATGAATTAGCAGGTCATAATAGAGGATTTTTATATAGAGAAACAATCTATAAAGTAAAGTAGGTGAAATAATGAAAAAAATAATATTTGCAACTTCTAATGAAACTAAATCAAAAAGATTTAGTAAGGGACTAAAAGAATTAGGAATAGAAGTATTATCTTTAAATGATATAAATATTAAATTAGATGTAGAAGAAAATGGAAGCACTGCTATTGAAAATGCTTTAATAAAAGCAAGAGAATGTTATAAGAAGACGAATATGCCTAGTATGGGTATGGATGATACACTATATATGCAAAATGTTCCAGAAGATAAACAACCTGGATTATTTGTAAGACGTGTTAATGGAAAAACTTTAACTGATGAAGAGATGATAGAACATTATACTAATTTAGTAAAAGAATATGGTAAAGAGGGAAGAATTAATTGTAAATGGATATATGGTTTAGCAGTTATTAATGAAAAAGGAGAAGAGGCTACTTATAGCTTCTCTAAAGATAACTTTTATATGGTAAGTAGTAGAAGTGATAAAATTAATCCTGGTTATCCATTAAATTCCATTTCTAAATATAAAAAACTAGATAAATATTTTACAGATGTTACTTTAGATGATATGAAACTTATCGAATTAAATGAAGATGATGTCATAGACTTTATCGCTAAAAATATATAAATTAAGAAAGTAGTGATATGATGAAAAAAATAGAATTATTAGCACCAGCAGGGGATTTAGAAAGACTTAAAGTTGTCTTATTATATGGCGCCGATGCAGTTTATGTAGGAGGAGAAAAGTTAGGACTAAGAGCTAATGCTACTAATTTTACAATTAAAGAATTAAAAGAAGGATGCACTTTCGCTCATTCTCTAAAAAAACGCGTATATTTAACTACTAATATTGTCTTTCATGATAAAGATAGAATTGAAATGGAAAAATATATTAACGAGGTTGTAGATTGTGGAATTGATGCTTTTATTGTCAGTGATTTATATCTTGCAAAATATATAGTTGATAATTATCCTAAAGTAGAAGTTCATATCTCAACTCAAGACTCTATTACCAATATAGAAAGTGCTAAATTCTATAAAGAAATAGGTGCTAAAAGAGTAGTTCTTGCAAGAGAATTATCTAAAAAAGAGATAAAAGAAATATCTAGTATACCTAATCTAGATACAGAAGTATTTATTCATGGAGCAATGTGTACTTGTTTTAGTGGAAGATGTACTTTATCTAATTATGTTACTAATCGTGATGCTAATCGTGGTGGATGTGCCCAAGTATGTCGTTTTGCTTTCGCTTACAATGATATAGATAAATTTTCTCTTGCAACAAAAGACTTGAATATGGCAATGTATATTAAAGATTTAATAGATATTGGGGTAAGCTCCCTAAAAGTAGAAGGAAGAATGAGAAGTCTTTATTATCTTGCAACAGTTATTGGTAGTTATAGATTTTTAATCGATAATATTTATGATAATACTTTAACAAATGAGAAACTACAGGAATATAAAAAACGCCTTGACTCTGTCGCTAATCGTGATACTACTAGCCAGTACTTTAATCACCTTGCAGATTTTACTGATCAATATTATACAGGAAGACAAGAAGTATCTAATCAAGAGTATTTAGGTCTTATAATAGGTTATGATGAAGAAATGGAGTCTATTGTTTTAAAAGAAAGAAACTACTTTAAAGTAGGTGATGAAGTAGAAATATTTACCCCAACAGGAGAAATCTATCCTTATAAAATAGAAACTATTTATAATGAAGATAATGAAGAAATTGATATAGCAAGACATCCTGAAGAAATATTAAAATTACCATTTAAGATGAGACTTATTCCTTATTCTATGATAAGATTAATTAGAAAGGATGAAAAGTCTAATGTTTAAATATTATAAAGTTCCAGTATATGAACTTCAAGATGATCTAGTTAGTTATGCTGTATTAGATTTAATCGTAATAACACCATATTATTTATTCGCACAAGAACTCTTAACTGGTTATACAAGTATTGAGATTATAACAAAAAAGATGGTAGATGATAATAAATTAAAGTTAAAACTAGCTAGAGGAAATACTTTGGAGACAAAAAAACAAAATAAAGGTGTCGCTTTATTTACCTTTAAAGAAGATTTTATTCCTAAAAATTTAGTTACAGAGACTTTTTTAGATACCTATGTAAATAATTTTAAGGAATCTCCATTTAATAAAATTTATCAAGATATAACTAAAAAAAAGCAAAGATATGTTAAAGTAAAAATAAATAAATTAAAAAATACATGGAAATAAAGAAAGGTAGTAGTATGGATAGTAGTAAAGTAGGTTATAAAGTTCCTGTTTATATGATGCTTGCAGAAGATATTAATATTGGTCAATTTGATTATTATTTACTTGATAAGATCATTGTTGTAAAAACAAAGAAAGGTTATGAAGAAATTAAAAATGGTTTTAGTGATTTTTTTCTATTAACTTCAATAGATAATGAAAAAATAAAAAAACCAAATAGTTATAGTAAACATCTTTATCTTAATGAAGATGATATTATTCCTAAAAATATAATTGATATTAATAATATTGATAATTATGATCCTAAAAGATTTAGTAGTTTTATAGAAGAAAAACATGAAAAAGTTTATACAAAATTTAATGGAAGGTGATCTAATGGATGAATTAAGAAAAGAACAAGCGAAAGCAAATTTTTTAAGAAAAGAAAAAGATTTAAGTAAATATGCAACTAAGAGTAGTGAAGCAGTTAGATTAAAAAAAGAAACTGAAGATATAAGGCCACCTTTTTTTCATGATATAGATAGAATAATTCATTCTCTATCATATACTAGATATTTAAATAAAACACAAGTATTTACTTTAAATGATAATGATCATGTTAGTAGAAGAATTACACATGTACAACTAGTAAGTAAAATTGCAAGAACAATAGGTAGAGCCTTAAACTTAAATGAAGACTTAATAGAAGCGATCGCTTTAGGTCATGATATTGGTCATACTCCTCTAGGTCATGCTGGAGAAGCCATATTAAATAAATTGTCTTTAGAAGAACTAGGAGAATATTTCGCTCATAATATTCAAGGCGTTAGATACTATATGAGTGTAGCAACTGATGGTGAAGGACTTAATTTAACATTACAAACATTAGATGGAATAATGACTCATAATGGAGAAATGCTAAGTCCTATATATGAACCTATCCCTAAAGATAAAGAAGAATTCTTAAGAGAATATAATGAGAGTTATAAAGATATAAATAAATCAAAAAAGTATCGTCCTATGACACTAGAAGGCTGTGTTGTTAGAATTAGTGATATAATTGGTTATATTGGAAGAGATATAGAAGATGCTATTATGCTTGGTAAACTTAAAAGAAATGATATTCCTAAAGAAATTAGTAATATTTTAGGTGATAACAATAGAGATATTGTTAATACCATTATCCTAGATATTATTAATGAGAGTTTAGATAAACCATATATAAAAATGAGTGATGAAGTATATCATGCCTTATTTGCTTTAAAAAAATTTAATAGTGATAATATTTATAAACTTTCTATGAGTAAAGAAGAACTCAATTATTATGAAAAAGGTATTTATAAGCTTTATCATATCTATTTAGAAGATATAAAATCAAATAATAAAAATAGTATTATTTATAAAATATTCTTATTACAGCAATCTAATAATTATATAGAAACTACTAATATAAAAAGACAAGTAATAGATTTTATTGCTGGAATGACTGATGACTTTTTAATTAAAGAAATAAAGAAATATATTACTTGTAATTTTAAAAAATAATAAATATAATAAAGAAGAAAGAAGGTATAAAAATGAAAATATATGTATGTAAAAAATGTGGTAATATTGTTTTAAAGTTAGAAGATAAAAGTGAAGCCTTAAAATGTTGTGGCGAAGCAATGGAACTTGTTTCTGCAAATACAGTTGATGCTGCTTTAGAAAAACATCTACCAGTTTATGAAATTAAAGATGGAATGATTAATATTAAAGTAGGAGCAACAGAACATCCTATGACAGAAGAACATTATATTTCCTTTATAATTCTTGCAAGTGATAACAGCTATATGATAAAGAAATTAAATGCAAATGATGAACCTGTAGCAAGTTTTTCCTATAAAGAAGAATATAATAAGATTTATGCTTATTGTAATTTACATAGTCTATGGGTTACAGAAATTAAATAATTATAGTTATAAAATGTCAATAGTCAGCAAAATCGTACATATTTCGACAAAGACTATTGACTTTTTATTTTTGCTAACAGTATAATTTAAGTATATTATAAAGATATCGGAGTGTATATTATAAAGTTAGTAAGAAGGGTAAAGGTATTAAAATGCAAAAGAAAGTTAAATTAAAGACAGAAAAACTTAAACGGGAAAAAATAATTAAAAGAACTTTAATGATAACTTTAATAATTATTTTGTTTTTATTACTAATTTTATATATTGTCGTTGGTATTATTTATAATAGGGGAAATTTTAGCATTACGCTAGATAAAAATTTGTACTTCGATAGAGGGTTAATCATTTACGATGATCCTTTATATAAAGTTTATAGATCAGAATTATTAGCACCAGCACCTGAGACATTTGATAATATCTCATATAGGTGGTTACCATCTAATATAGCAGATCATGAAGGTGGTTCCCATAATGGTGATAATTATTTGGCCTATACATTTTATGTAGAGAATACAGGTGAAGATGTTACTGACTATTGGAGTGAAGTTGTTATCGATGATGTAATAAGAAATGTCGATGATGCAGTTAGAATTAGAGTCTATAAAAATGGAGAAGCGACAACCTATGCTAAATTATCAGCTTTGGGGGAAAATGAACCAGGCACAGTTCCTTTTATGAATCCAGATGAAAACATAGTAGCACTCGATCATGTTGAAAACTTTGGTCCAGGTGATCTAGATAAGTATACGATTGTAATTTGGATAGAAGGATCTGATTTAGAGTGTACTGATAATATTCTTGGTGGGGAATTTCAAGTCCATATGAACTTTAATTCGGAAATTGATGATGAGTAAAGAAGGGAAAAGAGGTTTTATGAAAAAGAGAAATAAGAAACATGAAAAACGTGTTAAAAAGTTGATTGTAGGTACTGCTTTATGCGCATTAATCTTAAGTGTTTCAACATATGCTTGGTTCATAGGTATGAAGACAGTTAATGTTTCAAGTTTTGATATTTCAATCGCTACAACAGAAAGTTTACTGCTATCACTTGATGGCAAAAACTGGGACTATGAAGTAAGTATTAATGAAGAAAATTATGATGAAGCTTATGCAGGAAATACAAATAGTTGGGGTGGAGAAGGACTTATTCCTATATCAACAGTAGGTGCTATAGATCCTGCTACATCAAAACTTATTATGTATGAAAAAGGAAGTTTAACAGCAACAAAAGGTGGTTACCGTTTAATGTCTAGCCGCGTTAATAATACTGCTGGCGCTGAAGTCCCTGGTTATGTAGCATTTGACTTATTTATTAAAAATTTATCAGGAGAAGAATATTACACAGAATATGACCCAAAAAATGAAGAAGCAATCTACTTAACACCTGAATCTGCTGTTACAGTATCAACAGATGGCGGTGAACAAAATACAGGTATTGAAAACTCAGTAAGAGTAGCCTTCGCTCAAATTGGTCGTGTAGAAGCTACCCCTGAGACTACTGAAGAAGATGAAACTGCTCAAGAAATAACAGGAATCAGTTGTGCAGGAACTGGTAATGTAACTAAAATTTGTGATCAAAGATATGCTCAAGTTTGGGAACCAAACGATACAAAACATGTTCAAAATGCTATTAACTGGTACAATGAATCATGTAAAGCAAGAACAGGTGCTGATGTTTTTGAAGATGCATCATATAATGGTGCTTGTGGGACAGTAGAAGATGGAACAGCTTACTCTACTTATGTAGTAAGTGGTATTATAGATGAAGCAGATACTGTAGATGTTTATGATGGAGAAGATTATAATACTTATACAGATAGTATTTCGTCTACAGCAGAGGATGGAAAATTAGTAGATCTTGACACATTTACAGATACAGAGAAAAACTTACAAGGTGTTGAACGTCCTACATTTATGACACTAGCACCAAATAGTGTTACTAAAGTAAGAGTATACGTATATATTGAAGGACAAGATGTAGATAACTATGATTTTGCTTCCCTTGGTAAGAAAATATCAGTAGCTTTTGGATTTACTAAAGAAAGATTCTATGGTGAAGATATTGATTATGATGGAAATCCAGAATTACCAGAAGAAGTACAAAGAAATGAAGCCGTATCTTATACAGCTACAGGTGAAATTACAGAAATTACACCAAAAGAAATTACTTGGAGTTCAGGAGCTAGTGAATTTAGTGTTCCAAAAACAGTAACAAGCTTTACATTTAAAGACGCAGGTACTTTAAAAACTGCTTCTAAAGCAACTGGTGATTGGGTAATTAGCTAATAATATAAGTTTGAAGGATAATATTTATTACTCCTTCAAACTATATTGATATAAATAGGAGGAATTATGAAAAAGAAACATAATGAAAAGCATTCTAAACGAATTAGAAAACTAGTAGCTGTATGTTCTTTAATTGCAATATTCTTATCTGTATCAACATATGCCTGGTTTATAGGAATGAAAACAGTAAGAGTATCAGAATTTGATATAAATATTGCTACAACTGAAGGATTATTTTTATCAATGGATGGTGTTGATTGGAAATATAACTTAGATGTAAATTCAGCTACACAATATGAAAATAATACAAATAAGCTAACAGGAGTAGAACTAATACCATTATCTACAGTTGGTGATATGGATAGTACCACATCAAGAATGAAGCTATATGAAAAATCAAGTTTAACAGCTGTACCTGGAGGTTATAGACTATTATCTGCTCAAGTTAATAACTTTACTGAACAAGAACCTACAACTCAAGCCTATATTGAAGGTGATGGTTATGTAGCTTTTGACTTATTTATTAAAAACTTATCAGGAGAAGAATATTATATTGAAAATAATCCTGATAATGAAGAAGCAATCTATTTAAACACAAACTCAGAAGTAAAAGTAGCAGATGAAGGAGGAGTAGAAAATACAGGTATTGAAAACTCAATTAGAGTAGCCTTTGCGCAAATAGGACGTGTTAAAGGTGATACAGTAGATCAGGACACTATTACAGGTATGACTTGTGCTGATGATCCTGATGGAGTAGCTCAAGTAACAGGTATTTGTCGTAGTGCCCAAATTTGGGAACCAAATGATACAGGTCATGTTCAAAATGCCATTAATTGGTACAATGAATCATGTCTATCAAGAAAAGCTGATGGTAATGATGTATATGATAGTAATTCATATAATCCTGCTGTTGGGGATACTACAACTTGTAATGCTGTAAATTTAGATACAGCTTATCCAACATATGCAATTAGTAGAAGAATTGATGTAGCAGATAATGTTAATATTTATGATGGAACTGCTTTCAATACATATACTGCTAATACAACAGATTATGCTACCTATGCTGCTGCTGAAGAAAAAGATACATATAAATTAGTAGAATATCCATATTTTACTGATACAATGAAAAATTTAACAGGAGCAGATAGACCACAGTTCATGACACTAGCACCAAATAGTATTACAAAAGTAAGAGTATATATCTATCTAGAAGGACAAGATGTAGATAACTATGATTTTGCATCTTTAGGTGCAAAGGTTTCTGTAAACTTTGGATTTACTAAAGAAAGATATACAGAAGATGATATTGATTATGAAGGTCCAAGTACTGATATTACTCCAACAGAAGATGAAGAAACTCCATAAAAATAGATACTTAAAAGAAGTCAAAAAAGACTTCTTTTTTCTATTAAAAAAACTAATGTCAACTTAGACATAATATCTTAAAAATCGACAAAAAGCTATTGACTTTGGTAAAATGTCGTTGCTATAATTTAAGTATATTATAAAGATATCGGAGTGTATGTAGTATGGGTAGTTTCATGATGTTTTTTCTCTAAAATTTTATTTCCTATCCAAAAGAGTCATTGGTATTATTTATAATAGGTGAAGCATTTTTATGCTTTTGAACTTTACTTTTAAAGATTTATTTTAGTGTTTTTTTATGAAAAAAATGCCTGGTTTTTCATAAAGAAATTTCTAAAATATTATCTTTTAGTTAGTTCACTAATGATATTGAAAGAGGAGAAGAGTTTTTATGAAAAAAAGAAATAAGAAACATGAAAAACGTGTTAGAAAGTTGATAGTTGGTACAACTTTATGTGCGTTAATTTTAAGTGTTTCAACATATGCTTGGTTCATAGGTATGAAAACAGTTAACGTTTCAAGCTTTGATATTTCAATTGCTACAACTGATAGTTTAATGTTATCACTTAATGGTACTGATTGGGATGATGAAATAACTATTAATGAAGAAAACTATAATACTGATAGCTATGTTGGTAACACAAATAGTTGGGGTGGAGAAGGTCTTGTTCCTATTTCTACAGTTGGAGCAATGGATCCTAATACTTCAAAATTAATTATGTTTGAAAAAGGAAGCTTAACTGCCACAGCGGGTGGTTATCGTTTAATGTCTAGTCGTGTTAATAATACTGCTGGAACTGAAACTGATGGTTATGTAGCATTTGATCTATTCATTAAGAATTTATCAGGAGAAGAATACTATACAAATTATGATCCTCTTAATGAAGAAGCAATCTACTTAACACCTGAATCAACTGTAAAAGCTTCAGCAAATGGAGGAGAACAAAATACAGGTATTGAAAATTCAGTAAGAGTAGCCTTTGCACAAGTTGGCCGTGTAATTGCTACAACAGATACTGCTAATACAATAACAGGCATAAATTGTGCTGGCGGTGCTGGTGTTACAAAAATTTGTGACCAAAGAGATGCCCAAATTTGGGAACCTAATGATACAAAACATGTAGAAAATGCTATTAATTGGTACAATGAATCATGTGAAAAAAGAACAGGTGCAGATGTCTTTGATGAAGCATCATATAACGGTGCTTGTGGGACAGTAGAAGATGGAACAGCTTATTCTACTTATGTAGTAAGTGGTGTTATTGATGAAACAGATACTGTAGATGTTTATGATGGAGAAGATTATAATGGTTATACTGATAGTATTTCTTTAGAAGCAGAGGATGGAAAATTAGTAGATCTTGATACATTTACAGATACAGAAAAGAACTTACAAGGTGTTAATCGCCCTACGTTTATGACATTAGCACCAAATAGTATTACAAAAGTAAGAGTATATGTATATATTGAAGGACAAGATGTAGATAATTATGATTTTGCATCTCTTGGCAAAAAAATATCAGTATCATTTGGATTCACTAAAGAAAGATTCTATGGTGAAGATATTGATTATGATGGAAATCCAGAATTACCTGCTGATGTAGTTAGAGATGTTAGTGCAGTTGATTATGACGCAACTGGAGCAATCACAGAAATTACACCAAATGTAATTACTTGGAGCTCAGGGGCTAAACAATTTAGAGTTCCTAATACAATTGAAAGCTTTACATTTAAAGATGAGGGTATATTAAAAACTGCTACTAAAAATGAGGGCAGTTGGCAAATAAATTAAGGAGGTAATGGTTAGATGAAAAAAAAACATAATGAAAAGCATTCTAAACGAATTAGAAAATTAGTAGCTGTATGTTCTTTAATTGCAATATTCTTATCTGTATCAACATATGCCTGGTTTATAGGAATGAAAACAGTAAGAGTATCAGAATTTGATATAAATATCGCCACAACTGAAGGATTATTCTTATCAATGGATGGTGTTGATTGGAAATATAACTTAGATGTTAATGAAGCAACGCAATATGATAATAATACAAATAAGTTAGATGGAGTAGAGTTAATACCATTATCTTCAGTTGGAGATATGGATAGTACCACTTCAAGAATGAAACTTTTTGAAAAATCAAGTTTAACTGCTGTACCTGGAGGTTATAGATTATTATCTGCTCAAGTAAATAATTATACAAATACTGAAGATACAACTGGTGAATACATTGAAGGTGATGGTTATGTAGCTTTCGACTTATTCATTAAAAACTTATCAGGAGAAGAATATTATATTGAAAATAATCCTGATAATGAAGAAGCAATCTACTTAAACACAAACTCAAAAGTAAAAGTAGCAACAGATGGTGGAGTAGAAAATACAGGTATTGAAAACTCAATTAGAGTAGCTTTTGCACAAATAGGACGTGTTAAAGGTGATACAGTAGATCAGGACACCATTACAGGTATGACTTGTGCTGATAGTGAAGATGGAGCAGCTCAAGTAACAGGTATTTGTCGTAGTGCCCAAATTTGGGAACCAAATGATACAGATCATGTTCAAAATGCTATTAATTGGTACAATGAATCATGTTTAGAAAGAACAGCTGCTGATGTTTATGCTGATAGTTCATATACACCTAGTGAAGATGATACTACAACATGTAATGCTGTAACTAACGGAACAGCTTATCCAACATATGCAATCAGTAGAAGAATTGATGTAGCAGACAATGTTAACATTTATGATGGTACAGCTTTCAATAAATATACTGCTAATACAATTGATTACACTACATATGCTGCTGCTGATACAGATGGTAAAGCCGCTTATAAATTAGTAGAATATCCATATTTTACTGATACAATGAAAGATATAGCAGGAGCAGATAGACCACAGTTCATGACACTAGCACCAAATAGTATTACAAAAGTAAGAGTATATATCTATCTAGAAGGACAAGATGTAGATAACTATGATTTCGCATCTTTAGGTGCAAAGGTTTCTGTAAACTTTGGATTTACTAAGGAAAGATATACAGAAGGTGACATTGATTATGATGGCCCAAGTACTGATATTACTCCATCAGAAGAAGAAGAAAGCGGACCTGATGTAGAACCATAAGATATGGTATTTAGTTAAATAAAGAGTAATATTATATAATTATTACTCTTTATTTACATTATGAAGGAGGTAAAAATTGTGACTAAGAAAAAAACTCCAACTAAAAAGAAATTAAAAAAACATCAAAATCTTAAAAAGAATTATAATAAGCCAAAAGAAAAAAGATTTTATGAAAAAATTAACAAAAAAACAACTTTACTACTTCTATTACTATTTGGAATCTTATTAATAGTTGCAACATATGCTTGGTTCTCATCAGCTTTAAATGTTAGAATTAGAACCTTTAGAATGCAAGTTGATAAAAATAGCGGTCTTACTATTTCCTTAGATGGTATCAATTATGATAGTTTTGTAGAAATAACAGAAGATAGTATAATTACAAACTTAATTAATACTTATCCAAGTAATACTAGTCAGTGGGTTAGAAATGGTCTTATTCCTGTATCATCTAATGGTATTACTAACAATAATAGTCCTGTTTTTAACATCTTTACAAGTGATGGCGTTTTATATAGAAAAAAAGATCGTAATAATGGCTTTATTTATACAGAACAACGGTTTGAAACAGAAAGAAAAAGATATAGTTACTATTTAGCATTTGATATCTTTTTGCGTAATGAAACAGGTTCTCCTGCTAGCGATAATTTATATCTAAACTATGATACTGCTATTAATATCGTATCTAATACTGACGAAGAAATGCAAGGCCTTGCCAACTCTGCCCGCGTAGGTATTGTAAAAATTGGTAGTACCACTTTAGATGCTCCTGTTTCAACAGTCCAAAATTTAAGTTGTAATAATAACTGTACCTCTATTATATATGAACCTAACAGTAGAAATCATACAGATTTATCTATAGAAAGAGCTAGAAAATATAATGTTAATTTAGTAAATGGAGAACGTTTTCCAACTTATGCTCTAAGAAAAGCCGGCGGCCCTATTTTCGTTGCTAATACAGTTTCAGGCTCTCCTAATATTGATCCTGAATACTTTACATTACAACAGACAATAACCGAAGAAGACTTTGAAGAGCCCTTATTTCAAATACCTAACGGCGTAACTAAAGCTCGTATTTATCTTTGGATAGAAGGTCAAGATATTGATAGCTTAGAAACTGATTCTAAAGGAACAGATTTAGATATATCCATTAGCTTTGTTAAAGATATTGAAGGTTATACAATCTTTAATGAATAAAGGAGGTTAAATAATGAAAAATGAAGAAATAATAGATTTTGATTTATCACGTCTTTCTTTACCTGAGTTAATTGAGGCATATGAAGATATAGAAGATTTTTTAAACTTTTTAAAAGAGAATAAAATTGAAGAGGATGATTTAGATGAATAATTTTTTAGATTTTATAAAAAAAGATATTGAAGCGAAAAGAACCTTAGTTTCTACAATGCCTACAAAGACTAAGACTAATATAAAAAAATTAAATCAAACTATTGATAATATTTCTAATAAATATATAAATTATAAAACAAGTCTTGTTAATTATCTTCTTGTTAAAAGTAGATCCTTTGAATTAAAAGATGATAATAACTATGTTAATACTGATAAATTAAATGAAAAGATAATTAATCTAGAACATGTTAAATTTTTACTTAATCCATCAAACACATACTTTGAAAAAATGGGTTTTGATACCCTTTTATATCAAATAAACAACTATACAACCTTCAACTTTGATTCCTTAAATGATATTATTAATGGCTTTCTAGATAAATTTGAACTAGTAGGTATTTCTCTTACTAAAGATGATTTTAATTATACTTGTTATGTTCATGAATATATGGCTTCCTTCTTAGAAGTTCGTACTAAAAAAACTAAAAACTATGATAAAACAGCAGAAATTTTTGAACAAATATATTGGATCAATCCTGAACTTATTGAACATATTGAACTTAATTTTCGTAAACTAATAAAAAGTAATGAAAAGAAATTTAATAATTATATAATAGAATCTCAAAAAGAAGCGATGAGGGATAATAAAATTGAAAATTATAACGATTGTTTAGAGAAATTAAAATCATTATATATAGATCTAAATCTTGCTAAAAAAGAAACTGTCAGTGATATCATAGCTTTAGTTAAAAAAAGTGAACTTGATATAGATCAGTTAAAAGAAGGTAGTAAAGCAAGAATTAATGCCTATAATACTTTAGTACCTAAAGATATTGATCCTAACGATCAAAAAGAAATGGCTAAAATTTGTAATATCTTAGAAAAATTAAAATTAAATATTGAAGAATATAACAATTATTTAGAATTTCTTCCTTTATTTAATGAATTTAAAGATGAATATCTATCTTTAGTTCCAAAAGATGGTGAGGAAAAGCCTTATAAAGGCTTAAAAGAAATAGAAGAGAGAATAAATGCTAAAGAAAATGAACTTGAAAAAATAAATAGAAAAATATTTAGTGGTAAACCAGGCTTCTTTGAATTTAAAAGTGATAACGATCTAAAACATTTAAAGAGAGAATCAGTTATTAAAGCTAAAGAACTTTATGAATTATATAAGGTTTTCGATGAAGAATATTTTAAAGATAAAGTTATGTCTATTTTAAGTAATACCCTAACTATTATGGATGTTTTAAATCTTTATTATAGTTTTGATTATTTTAAGAAACTTGCTATTTCTAAAGCTTATAATACTACTAATTTTGAAGAAATATCTAAATATAGTGAGAATTTTGATTTATTTGCTATGAATACTACTAATATTATTGTCGCTGGCCTACCTGTTTTTGATGAGAGAAATATATCAAAGATTATAGCAAATAAATATAATTTAAACAGTATTAAACTAACAGAAGAAGATCTAAGTGAAGATAATCTAATACCTTTATTAAATAAGATTCTCTTAATATTACGAATTAATAAAATTGAAAATAGTAAGACTTCAATAGAAAAAATTTGGTTTATTTCTAAAGTAAATAAAATAATGTCAAGTGATGAAAAAAGATAAAATATTTTGTCAAAATTTGTATAACTATGCTATAATTTTCTTAATAAGATAATAGGAGTAAAGGAAGAGTAGGAATGATAGAGAAAATAAAATTATCTAAAAAATCTAGAATATATTTCTTAATCGGTTTACTAATTATAATATTAGCTATTTCTATTGCTATTCCTAGTTTAGGCCGTTATCAAAGTAATATTACAACAGATAATGTAACGGTTTGGGATGGTAGTATTGCTTCTAGTTTTAGAAAAGGTAGTGGTACTTTAGATGATCCTTATATTATTAGTAATGGTAGTGAACTAGCTTTACTTTCAAAAAACTTACAAGATAATGATTATACTGATACTTATTTTGCTTTAGATAATGATATCATTTTAAATGATGGTTATTTCTTATATGATACTACTAACAAATTACAATATATAAAAGATAATACTACTTATTATGTTAAAGATTATAGTAATGAATTATATGATAATGTAGAAAGAAATGGATCTATAGTTTCTAATATTAATATCTTTAAGAGTTTAAGTAACTTTAAAGGCCATTTAGATGGTAACTCTCATACTATTTATGGTTTATATATTACAGAAGATAATGCTACTGACCTTTCTTTCTTTACTTCTTTAGAAGGTAATCTTTCTAATTTATTTTTTACTAATGCTGTAATACTTGGTGGAAATAAAACAGCAGGAGTAGCAGCATCAACTAATAATGCTAATCTTAATAATATAATCTATGATGGTTACGTAATTAGTGATGAAGAAATAAATTCTAAAAAAGAGATTATTAATATTAATGATATAACCCTTAACTCTTCTAAAGAAACTATTAAAGAAGATATCAATGATAGCCTTTTTAATGGTCTTGTTACTAATATAACATTAACTGGTACTACTAATAATATAAACGATTTAAAAATTAGTGGTAATAGTATTACAACTAATGATTTTTCTATTGTTTTAAATAACTATGACTCTTTAGAAATAGAAACTTTAGATTATCAAAATACCACTTTAACTAATTTAAAATATGAAATTACTTACAAAGCTGATATAACAGGAGGTATTTTAGGATCTGCTACTTCTACAACTTTAACTAATGTTATTAATAAAGCACATATTTATGGTGATGGTATAACTAGTGGTTTAGTAGCTAAAGCTAATAATATTGAAATAAATACTTCTTATAATAATGGTAATATTGTTAGTAATAAATTAGCTAGTGGCTTAATAGGAAGTATTGAACAAAATGCTACTGTTACGAAAAGTTATAATAATGCTCCTTTAGAAGGAGAAACTAAAGTCTTATTTGGTAATATTTCATCATCTAATTTCAAGATTAAAGATACATTTAATGCTACTAGTAGTAATTATATTATAAATAGTAGTATAGATAGTAATATTTCAATAACTAATTCTTATTATATTGAAGGAGAAATGTTAAAGAAAGGCTCTTTAGATGAAAACTTTACTTTAATAAGTATTACTAATTTACAAGATAAAGACTTTCTAAAAAATACTTTAAATTATAATGAATTTATTGATTTAGATGATTTAAAGACTAATGAAGATAATCTTTGGTTATATACTGATAATCCTTATCCAATTTTATATTTTGATGAAGTTAGTAGTTCATCAGCAATTATTAATTTAGGAACTCATTCATATAATAATTTCTCTACAAATTTAGATTCTATAAAATTTAAAGAAAATATTAAAGCAACTATTTCTTCTATAGATGATTTAGTCCCTAATAAAGAGTTATCTTATTATATATACAAAGGAACTAATCCTCTTAAAGAAGATGAAATAAAGTCTTTAGAATATCTTCCTTATAATGATCTAATTGAAATTAGTGAAATGGGTAATTATATTATTTATGTAAAAGCTGTTGATTATAATGATAACATAACATACTTAAATACCGATATTTTAGTCCTTGATAAAACAGAAGCATCTGTTAATATTACGATGGATGATTATAATTTTAATAGCTATAAAACTAGTTTAGATACTATTTATACTAGTAAAAGCATGACTCTTAATATTGAAGCTAGCGATGATTTATCAGAAATAACTAGTATTGAATATTTTATTTCTAATAAAGTATTAACTAAAGAAGAATTAGAAGAAGTTGAATTTGCTAGTTATGATGAAGAAATTATTCTTGATAATATTGGTAAAAATATAGTTTATGCTAAAGTTTGTGATAATTATAATGATATTACCTATGTTAATACTGATTATATAAATATAGATGGATATAAAATAAATAGTCTTGATAATAATAATATCACAAATAACTCAACAGTTATTTTAAATGCTACTTATGAAGGAGATTTTATTAATAAAGAAGGTAATAACCATAATCTTGTCTTTAATACATTATTACCTTTAAATACTAAAATAACTTTAATAGATAATATTAATGAGAAAGTCTATACTTATATAACTTCTTCTGATGATTATGGTTATAATGATAGCTGTCAAGATGATGATACTTGTATAAAACATGCTACTTATCCTTTCACTTTATTTAAAGAAGTAGGTAAGGATGATGATAAAACTTATGAAGAAGTCATAAAAGCTGACTTTAAAGAAGATTATACTATTATGATATCTTTTGAAAATACAAATATTGAAGAAGATATCTTAGATATTAAATTATCATTAGTATTATTAGATGATGAAGATAATATAGTATTAAATACTTTAGAAAGTAGCCTAAAACCTTTTAATGTCTATCAAAATAAAGAGGCAAACCTTTCTTTAACAACTCCTATAGAAATACCAAAAATAAACTTTAATAGCAACTCAGTAACAGACATTAATTTTACTACAACATTAAATTATCAACAAATAGATGATAATCCTATTATTGATACAACTTATCAAGATAAAAGCTTAATATTAATTGTAAGTCTAGTAGATTCTTCTTCTAAAAAAGTTAAAAAAGAAGACTTAAAGAATTTATCCTTTATATTAAATGAAAAATTATATTATCCAGATTCTTTAGGTGATGTTAGAATAAAACTAACTGATAATATAAATACCTATACTGGTTCTCTTAAAATAGAAACATCTACTGATAATATAACCCTAAATGAAGGAACCTATTATTTAGAGATAAAAACAGCATCATCACCAGATTCTTTATATGAAGATAAAACTAGTGATGATACTATTAGAATACCTGTTATTGTCGATAATGATAAAGAAAGTTATGGTTTTGAAGTAACAAATACTTCTACTAAAGTAATTACTAAAGATAAAGAAAATATTAAACTTACCTTTGATATTATTGAGAAATTAGATAATTCATCTAATGATATTAATATTAGAGTATCTTTACATAGAAAGAAAAACTTTACAGCATATAATCAAGATTATGAATTAATTGATTTAAATGATTATATTTCTAATGATTTAGAACTAGCTGACAATAAAGTTTACTATGCTTTTAAAGATCCTCTAACCTATAATGGTAGCAGTTCTACCATAAACACTTTAGACTTAGACTTTATTCCTTCTAGTTTAGAACCAGGTGGTTATAAACTAAATTTTGAACTATATAATGGTGATACTAAAGTGGGCACTATTAATGAGAAGTTTATTGTTAAGTAGGTGATACAAATGAAACGTAAAGTAATAATTATCTTAGTAATCAGTATAGCCGTACTATTTATATCAGGAATAACCTATTCAAAATTTACATCCACTTCATCACTTGCTTTTAAAGATCAGTTTCTAGCTAAGTTTATATTTGAAGCGAAAGAAACAAACAAGATTAATCTTCCTTTAACAGATCTTAATCCAGGTGATGAAGTAGTTTATAATTTTAGTGTTACTAATAATAAAGATAATAAAAGAAGTAATGTAAATATAGATTATCAAATTAGTTTAGAGACTTTTCATTTTATGCCCTTAGATATTAAACTATATAAAGTAGAAGATGATGAAGAAACATTAATAGTTACTTGTGATGAAAGTTATAGTAGAGATGATGAAAATAAATTAATTTGTAATTCTCCTATTATGACATTAAGCTATGAAGAAGCTAAAGAAGATGATTATAAATTAGTAGTTACTTTTAATGATTCATATAACAGTTTAGAATATACAAACTTAGTTGATTATATTGATATTTTTATTAAAAGTGAACAAAAAACAGATTAGTAGGTGATAGTTATTATGAAAAAATATAGAAAATATTTAATAATTATAATAATTCTCTTAATAATTATATTCTTAATAACTAAAGTCTTTTCCTTTGCTAAATATGTAGCAAATTATGCTTTTAATTATTATCTAGAATCTAAAGATTTCTATTTTACTAGTGATAAACTAGATATTGACAAGATAGAAAATGTTGATAAAGCTTACGATGGTAATCCTATTAAAATAACTTTAACAAATGCTTTAAATAAACAAGCGATCACTACATATGATATTAACTATAAAGCAACTTGTAGTGTTGAAGAGGCACTAAAAGATCAAGTAGGATGTAGATTTGTAGATAATAACGAAAGTGTTTTTGAAGGAGTTTTATCTAGTAGTAAAGGTTGCGTTAATAATACTGATGATCTAAAAGATGTAAGTAATTACACTCAAAGCGAATGTGAAATGAATGGTTATAATTATACTACAAAAGTAAATTCCAAAGATCTGTATTTAGAAATTTTTAGTCTTAATGAAGAAGAGTATAGTGATGTCACTGTAAATGTTGAAGTAGAAACGACTTCTCCTTATAAAAAGACTATAAGTGGAGATTTTATTTTACATAAGAAAACTAATACTTTAAAAACAATTACATTAACTTATAAAGAAAAAACAGTAAATAGTAATTTAGTAGTTACTAATAATGACTCTAATGATAAATGTCTAACTTTAAAATGGGATAGTACTAAATTACATATAGATAAAGATAATAAAGAGATTATCTCATCATATAAAGATGAAAATAATTACCTAAATGGTATCAAATTTAAAATAAAAGCTAATAGTAATATAAATTATACTTTCTATAAAACTAATTTTGAAGAGAAATTATCAGAAACAGTATTTTCTATAGAAGAAGATGGTTGTTAATTGCTATTTAATTTAAGATATGTTATGATTAAAATGGAGGTTAAAATGAAGACAGTAAAGATAGTAAAAAAGGTTTTATTTACAATTATAGCAGTGGTATACTTTGCCTTTGCTCTATGTATGACACTACTATTATTAAATTATAACGATTATAATGTTACTCAGTTTGGAGATACATCACTTATAATTTTAAATGATGATGTAAAAGTAGATGGTTATAAAAAAGGTGATCTTGTTTTAGTTGAATCAAAAGAAATTGATGAAATAAGTGAAGGAGAAGTTGTATTTGCCTACCGTATTGATAGTAATGGCTATCCTCAAATACAAGTAGGTAAAGTAGGAGAGATCTATCCAGAAGAAGAAGCTTTATCCTTTGAAAACGGTGATACTTACTCAATGAAATTTGTAGCAGGTAAACCTACTAATGTCTATGAAGGAATTGGTTCATTTTTATCTGTTGTAGAATCTCAATGGGGCTTCTTATTTATTGTTTTAGTACCATGCTTCTTGATATTCATCTATGAATTATATGCTTTAATTATCGAGATAAAATATGGTAATGAAGAAGAAGAATAATTGACACTGAAATTTTTCAGTGTTTTTTTCTTTTTTTAGTTGATTTCAAAACTAAATTTCAGTGAAAAATTATTGTAATTAAAGGAAATAGAAAAAACTAGATAATTTTAAGTATAAAAATTCTTAAAATGAAATCTAGTTTTTTTGGTTTTCTAAAATTAAATTTCAGTTTT
>CASDWO010000098.1 GCA_949284575.1 uncultured bacterium | reverse complement strand
TCCCGTTCCTTTTGCATGCATTAATTTGCTTAAATTTAATATTATTATATACTCTTTTTTATATTTTTCAAGTTTTTCTACTGTCAAAAACACAAAAAATCCCTTTACTTACGGGACTTTTCTTATTTAATTTGATTTTCTCAAAAAACGGGACGTTATCTTTTAAGTTAACGCTATTTTATCCAATATAATTCTATCATAGTAAACTTATTGTTGTCTATAGTAAAAGAGCTTACTAACTCTTGTTAATAGCTCTTATACTTCTTGTATTACAGTTATAATCATTGGTTTTGTTTCCATAGATTTATAGAAATATTTACCTAAAACATCTCTTACTTCATTCTTTATTTTCGCATAATCTACTCTTTTTGTACCTTCACTAATATTATTTTCAATTATTTCTAAAGACATCTTCTTAATTTCATCTACTAAATCTAAATTATCTTTAACATAAATAAATCCTCTAGTTAAAACTTCAGGTCCTGCTAATATCTTTTTACTTTCTTTATCTAAAGTACAACTAATGATAATAATTCCATTTTCTCCTAGCATTTCTCTATCTTTTAAAACTAAATCTCCAATATCCCCTTGATTCTTACCATCTATTAAGATCTCATCAGTTTGTATATGTTCATTAGTATCAACTAAATTTCCTCTTATAAAAGTTACAACATCACCATTTTGTTTTAAAATAATATTATCTTTTTTAATACCTAAATTTTCTGCTACTTCAGCATTAGCATATTGATTACGATACTCTCCTTTAACTGGAAAATAATACTTAGGTTCCATTAAATTTATTAATAAACTAAGATCTTCTCTTGAAGCATGATGTAATAAATGCTTCTTACTTGATAAACTAATAGCATTAACTCCTGCCATAGCAATCTCATCCATCATTGTAGCAAGACGTTTTTCTATTCCTTCATATGCTGGTTCTGTTATAAAAATAGTATCCGTCTTTTTTAGTTTAATATACTTATCATAACCCTTAATAACTCTTTCCAAATTAGCGAAAGGTTTTTCTTTTTCATCAGAAATAAATACTACTACATCTTTATCATCTAAATTAGATAAATCTCCTATTACTCTTCTATCTACTGTTAAATAATTATTATTAATTGCATAATTAATTAAATTTTGTAAAGTATGTCCCATAATAACTATCTTTCGATGTGTTTTACTTACTTCATCAAAGATTTCTTGAATCCTATAAAAATGAGCAGAAAAAATTGTCATAATAATTCTTCCATTATTTTTTGCAAGAACATTTCTAATAAAGTCACTAACTCTATTATTAGGACTAGTATATCCATCACGCTCTGCATACATAGATTCACATAATAAACAAAGTACTCCTTGTTTACCTACATAAGCAAGCTTTCCTATATCAGTCTTATAAAGTCCTGTCATAGTATGATCAAAAGTAAAATCTCCTGTATAGACAATCGCTCCATCTTTAGTATATAAAACATAACATAAAGCATCAGGAATAGAATGTGTCATAGCAATTGGAAAGATACTTTCTTTCCCAAAAGATAACTTTTGATGTGCTTTTATTTCTATTAGATGATATTTTTTCTTCTCAACATCATTTAAATCTTGTTTTAATATTTCAAGAGTTAACTTAGCTCCATAAATATTCACTTCAGGAATACTCTTTAAAATATCAGGAACTGCTCCCATATTACTTTCATGACCATGACTTAAAAAGATACCTTTTATTCGTTTACGATTTTTTATTAAATAATCAAAATTAGGAATAATATAATCAATCCCTAAGTTCTTTTCATTATCATATTTTAATCCAGCATCAAAAACATAAATACTTTTATCAACTTCAACAATATACATATTTTTACCATTTTCATTTAAGCCGCCTAAACTAAATATTTTTATTTTACTCATAATTCCTCCTTTTTTATATTTTTATTTTCTTTAAGCTTTTACATTCTTTTTTAATATTTTTTTCAATTATTAAAGTATCACTAGTTAAATCATCTCTAGCAATTTACTTAATATATTTAGTCTGTAAAGTAAGAATATTATCTATTTTTAATAAAGAAATACGATATCTTCCTAGTTTTCTAGAACTATTATTTTTAAAACTAGTAATAACAGCATGTTTTAGTATTACTTCATAATATACTAAAAAGTTAGTACTTTCTAACAAGAAAGATGTTGATAATCTTTTTCATAAATAATATCATCATTCATTAACTCTAATAACAAATAAAGCAAAGTTTGCCGTTGTAAATAGTTTTCTTGTTTTATTAATAAAAGATCTTTAAAGATAGTATTATATAACTTTAATTCTTTTGGTTTCATTATAAAGCAAGTTTTTCTAAAGCATCTTTAGCAGCCTGCTGTTCTGCTTCCTTTTTACTACTACCAACACCTTCTCCATAAATAATACCATCTACTCTAACTTGCATTTTAAAAGTTTTATCATGAGGGGGACCACTTTCTTCTATTAATTCGTAATAAAGACTTTTCTTAGTAGTTTGAACTGCTTCTTGTAAAGCTGATTTATAATCAGAAAAGAAAGAAATATTAGGATTTGTAATATAAGGAACAATTACATTTAATACTACTCTTTTAGCAGTAGAATATCCAAGATCTAAATAAATTGCTCCTATTAAAGCCTCAAAAATATCTGCTACAATAGCTTTCTTATATTTACCCCCACTATTTTCTTCACCATGGCCCATTTTAATATAATTATTAAGTCCCAAATTTAAAGAATACTCATATAAAGCATTTTCACATACATAGCTAGCTCTAACTTTAGTCATTTCTCCTTCAGTTTCATTATGATTTTTATAAAGATAATCTGCTACTACTAAATCTAAAACCGCATCACCTAAAAATTCTAATCGTTCATAATCTTTTTTAGCTTTATGTTCATTAGCATAAGATGAATGTGAAAATGCTACTTTATATAGATTTATATCTTTTGGTTTTATATTAAGTCTTTTAAATAAATCATCCACAATTTTCCTTCCTTTCTTTTTTATATAAGATAAGCGTCAAAACTACTTCTTTCTCATTATACTAGATTTTTATTTAAAAGTCTATTAATTTTTTTAAAAAAATAGCACTCTTACTTGACAAGTGCTAAAAATAGTGCTATAACATAATTGTGAAAGGAAAGTGATAATAAATGTTACCAAGAAGATTTTATTTTGATAACGCTTTAGATCAATTTTTTGAGGAAGGAAATAATATGAAATGTGATATTTATGAAAAGGATAATATATATCATGTAGAAATGGATTTACCTGGTTTTACTAAAGATGAAATTAAAATTGAATGTAACAAAGGAACTTTATCTGTAACTGCTTCTAAAGAAGAAAAACATGAAGAAGAAGATAGTGATAAAAAATATCTACGTCGTGAAAGAAGTTATGGAAAATATTCTCGTAGTTTCTATTTAAATGATGTAGATGAAGATAAAATTTCTGCTAAATTTGATAATGGTACTTTAACTATTTCTATTCCTAAAATTGATGCTAACGAAAACAAGAAATACATTGATATAAAATAAAAAAGTTCTTCAAGCGAAGAGCTTTTTTATATATAAGGAAAATAAAATATATAGAGCATATAAATTTAGATTAAAAGACGAAATAAAATCTATTTTATTTCTTTTATTAATTACTTGCTAATCTCCTATCTAATCCATCTGCTATTTCTTGTTTAAATTCTTCCTTAAATCTTGGAAGTTCTTTTTTTATAACATCAGGATAAACATTCTTAGTATTTTCAATCGCTTTTTCAATATCAAAAATATTTACTTCTGTTCTATTATTATAAATAGCATAAGAAAAAGCTTGTTGTAATATTGTTAAAGTTACATCAGGATATCTTGATCCTATTTCATAAATTCTTCTATACTCACTAGTTAAATCTGTAAGAAATGCCATAATTTTCTCTTGAACATAAGGATCATACATTAACTTAGCTCCTGTTTTTTTCTCTATCTTAGGAATTGTTCCCATACAAATAGCAATTGTTTGTTCTCTTGTAGGTTCTGCTACTTCTACTTTTTGAAAACGTCTAACAAAAGCTTTATCTCGCAAAATATATCTTTCATACTCTTCTGTAGTAGTCGCTCCTATTACTTTAATATCCCCTCTATCAAGACCTGGTTTAAACATATTAGCAAAGTCAAGAGCTTCTCCTTTACTTCCCATTAAAGTATGAATTTCATCGATAAATAATATTAAATTAGAATATTCTTTTAATTCATCTAAAAGTATTTGAATTTTACTTTCTCCTGTATTTGGATCTACTCCAAGTAAAGCTGAAGTATTTATTTTAATAATTTGATAATTCTTTAAGGCATTAGGAATATTACCTATCTTAATACGATAAGCAAGTCCTTCAACAATAGCAGTTTTACCAACACCAGGTTTACCTGTTAAGATTGCAGATTTTTCAGGAGTTAAAAGAATTAAAACTAACTGTTTAATCTCCTCTTCTCTTCCAATCGCAGGATTAGTAATATATTCCTTTTCAGTAAAATTCTCACCATAACTTTTTATTATACTAACATTACTTTTTTTAATTATATCATCGTTCATAACTATCATCCTTACATTATAAGTATAACAAAAGAAACAAAAGAAAACAACTATTTATAAATAAGTAAAAGGAGATTAAATAGTTTAATAAAATCTCCTATTATATTAAGACCTTAACTCAATTGTAAAAGGATCATTTAAAGTTCCTGTTCCAGATGTTATAACTACATTTGATTTTAAATTTAAAGCTGGTTTTATTCCATACATAGTATTACTACTAGTAATATCAGCAACACCTTTCACACCATTATCAAAACATAAACCAATATTAGATGAATTACTAGGTGTCAAGAGATAATAAGAAGTACTATTATCACTTAAATCATATTGTCCCATTAATAATTCTCCATGCCTTAGTAATCCCACCTTTGCTGTAGTTGTACTTGATGTTAAGGTATTGCCAGTTTCATCTGTATATTTGGCTAATTTATAACTTACACCTTGAACTTTTCCTAAATACCAAGTAGTATTATCTTCTATCATATCATTATAATTATCTCCAACATAATTTGTTAAATACTCTCCATTTAAAAATGAACCTACTGTATTAATACTTGAGAAGTTTACCGTATCACCAAACTTTATTGTCCTAAATGTTCCTGAATCTTTTAGTGGTTCGGCACTGGTTATTTTAGTCAAGCCTTCACTTTCATGACTTACTATTCTATATAAATTGTTTTCGTCAGTTCCAAATCTTATATATTCTCCACTATATCTTGTATTTAATAATGTTCCTGACAAATTGGTATCACTATCACCTTCTAAACGATATGGGTTATTCAATGTTCCATCCCCATCTGCTATTTTAATGTTAGATTTTAAATTAATCGATGGTCTTACTCCCAAATTAGTAATTGGAAGATAATGAAAAAGAACATTATCACTGACCTGACGCACTTCCGAAGTAGAAAAAGGTGTCAATAACCACCACTCTTGACTGTTAATTAAATAACTTTTTTGAACGACTGAAGGCTTAATTTTAACCATTGCAAATTCATAAAAATTAAGTAGCCCAACAAGATCTATAACAGTAGATGTTCCATCAGGTCTTTCTGCTGCTCCAATAGGCATATTGTCAATAGTAGCATCCCATGCAGCATCTGTTACAATAAAATTCTCATAATCTCTTAAATTTTCTAAAAAGCCATCTGCACTTGTATCATTTAGCCACGTTTCTATTTCAGATCCTGCAAAATCAACACTATTGTTTAAATTATAGCTAATTGCATTTTCATTCCATTGTGTTACTAATTTAGTTGTCTTTGCTTCATTGGCAACACTCACAGCTCTCCATAGTTTTCCACTATACCATATATAGTTATTAGGATCCTCTCCTGTAATAAAGGTATCTACTCCATCATCATATTGGATAGATTCTGGTATATTATTAAGTAATACTGTTGATACTTCTTCTGCTACTCTATCTTTTCCATAAACATTTACTTTAACACTAAAAGTTTTATTTCCTCCATCATCTTGGGGATTATAATTTTCATCAACCCACATTCTTAATCTATATGTATTTGATTCACTGGCATTCATACTCGAAGTATATAAACTCATCTCTCCTGTTGGACGTCCTGTAAAGTTATTAGCATTACTTTCTTCATTATATATTTCAGGAGCCATTACTTCTTCTTCACCGCTATCTGTTACTCTAGTTAAATATAATTTAACATTATCTCCATCAAAAGTATTATTAGGTTCAGCTTTTGCACTAATCTCATAATTAATATTAGTATCTCCTGATATACTACTTGTTACAGTAAACTCAAAATAATCTTCTAATTTTTTACCTGTCTTATCTGTTGTAGGTAAAGCTTTATCTAGACTTATGACATTATCAGTCTCTTCATAAGTCATACTTATTGATCCAGTAGTAATCGTATTTACTTTTGAACCTAGCCCACTATAACTAAAAGCTGCATAACTTATTCCAACTGTTAAAACTAGTAATAATAATATTAAACTTACTATTACTACCTTCTCTTTATTCTTTTTTCATATGATCATCACCTTTACAACTTAAATTAACCTAAATTATTCTATTTATACCTATATCTTATCTATAAGCAATTCTATCACATAGAATCCTTAATAGTCAATTTCAATTCTTACTTTTATCAACCAAACTAATATCATAATTACTTGGTCCTAAAATACATTTACCATCTAAATCAAATCTAGATCCATGACAAGGACAATCCCAAGTTTTTTCTACTTCATTAAAAACTAAACTACATCCTAAATGAGGACATTTATTATAAATAGTATGCTCTATACCTTTATCATCTTTATAAATAGCAACATTCTTACCATCTATTCTTGTAAATCTAGGATTACCATTATAAAAAGCTTTATTCTTATTCACTTTGCTATCTATAAAACTATATAAATTACTATAAATATTTATAGGATAATTAATTAATTTTCCTTTATTAAAAGCTCTTCTTGGATCAAATAATTCCTTATAAATATTATATTTATTATCAATTAAGTCCTTTATTATCGTACTAGCAAGTATACCATTAGAATTACCCCAAGTATTATAACCAGTAGAGATTATTAAATTATCATCAATAAAACCTATTAAAGGTAAATGATCCATAGTTATTAAATCATAATTACTCCATACATAATCATAATTAGTTATATTAGTATTATTCTCTAAATCACTAACCATCTTTTTACTATTAGAAGCAAAAGCAAGATTAGTTGATGATGATACAGTCAATAAATAATCATTGTAATACCTCATAGACTTTAAAGGTTTCTCTATATTAATAGCATTAAAATCATAACTATTTTTAACACTTGAACAAACTAAGAAAGACTTCTCTAAATAACACTTTAAAGGCATTAAATAAGGAAATAAGAAGTAAGGATAATGAAGAGCAAGAACTATTTTTTTAGCCTTTATAATATTAGTCTCTGTATAACATTTAAAAGAATCTTCAAACTTTTCTATTTTAATTATCTTCGTATTTTCATAAACTCTATGATTCTTACTAATAGATTTCCTAACTATTTCTTTAAGATATTTTAAAGGATGAAAAGTATAAGTATTATTGACATAAAAACCTGCTTCTACTTTCATTCCATTAGGTAACCTCTTAATAGTATTAGTCTTCTCCCTAAAAGATGAAACAATACTCTTTTCTTTTTCTATTTTCTTAATATTTAACGGATCTATTGTATATAAATAAGATTTACTACTCTTAAAATCACAATCAATATTTTCTATTTCTATCAATTCTCTAACTATCTTTAAAGCTTCTTTTTGACTACGATAATATAGATAAGCTTTATCTTTTCCAAAAATATTAGTAAGTTTAGTATAAATATCTTCCTGTAAAAAGGTTATTTTTGCACTACTTCTACTAGATGCTCCACTACCTAACATATTTTTTTCAACTAAAGCAACACTCCTATTATCATCTCTAAATTGATAAAAGGTACTACATCCTGTAATACCTCCACCAATTATTAAAATATCTACATCTATATTTTCATTTAATGTATCATACTTATCTTTATTATTAACAGTATCTTGCCAAATAGAAATATTTTTCATATAATCACCTATTTCTATTATGGCTAAAAATTAATCATATATACTATCTCTATCAAAACTAATTATATCACCAGTAGTAGCATTAATTTCATAATCATATTCTATATTATTATAAAAGAATTCTAATTCATAAACTAAAGTATGATTATCATGTTCTAATTCTTCTCTTCTAAACTGAACATTATTAATATCAAGTCCTGCATCAGTAATAGCAATATTCTTAGCTTCATCTAGGGTTATGCTAGCAGTTACCCCATTAAGATTATTTTGACCATTAGAGTTACCATTATTATTTCCATTACTAGAATTATTTTGATTATTATTAGTATTTGTGTTTCTAAAGTCAGTATAAATAATCTTTCCTTCCTTAGCATCTATTTTATATTCATAATCTCTATTTTGATAATATACTTCTACTTCGTAAATATTTTTATCTAACTCAAAATCAATACTTTCAAAGTATAAATCACCACTACTTACATTCATATTATCTAAAACAATATCTTTTACATCATTTTTACTAATAAAAGCTGTTTTTAAATAAATTAAGAAAATTAAAGCTATTATAATAAGAATACCTACAACAATAATAATTATCTTTCCATATTTTTTCATAATATCTATCCTCTCTTTATATTAAGATTTTATCATTACATTTTATTTAAGTAAAGATAGTTTTAGAAGAAAAGAAGACCCTATAATTGTTCTCCTTAATTTCTAATATGATTATTTGCTAAAATTTTTCTTTTAGTATAAGTAAAAGCAGTATCTAAGACTTTTTTATCAAAATTAAAATAATCATATCCTCTCATACAACTATCAATATATCTATCACTTGGAAGATGATAATCAAAAGTATCTCTCATTATATATATTAGTGCTTTCCTTTCTTTTTCTAGAATATTAATAGGTAAATATTCTTTATAATAAAGTTTAGGATACCCTTCATATTTATTTAAGCGTAACTCATCAAAAAATGATATATTAAAAATACCAACAGGAACATAATAATCTTTAGCAGGTTCAATAGTTAAATATGCATAACCATCAAAAGAGCCCTTATAAACAAGTCTATAATCTGTTAAAAGAGTAGAACCAATAGGAATAGCTTTTTTACATCTATAATTCATATCTCTTAAATTTAAATTACTACCATAAGCTAAATAAAATTTCTCCATAAATTACCTCATTTTACTAATATTTTAGGCTTAATATACTCTCCTTTATTATAAATATCTGCAAAGTCTTTTATATATTGTTTTAAAAAATATAATTTATCTAAATTATTATCAAATATCATATCAACAAACTCTAAAGCATTTTGCAAATCAACAATATTATATCTATACTCTGGAAGTACACCATTTTCTTTAATTTTATAATCTACATAATCAATATCTATCATATTTTTAGAAGGTGCTAATGTTAGTTTGGTAAAAGTGTTTATATTATTTTGCCATATTACTTCTTCTATAGTTCCATTAGGTACTCTAAATTCAAGGGTATTAGTTTTTTCAAAGGAATCAATAGAAGAAAAACTTATATTACTAAAATTTATCGCTTGATATCTTTCAGGATAATATAATATATGTTTAATATCATAAATATTTTCAGCACAGTTTAATTTATCTAATTGTTTATATAGTCTATCTGCTATAGGTGGAGCATATCTCTTTAATTGTTCTCTAGGTTTTACTTTTTCTCCATAAGAAAATCTAAATAGTATACTTTCATATGCAATATAAACTTTTATAAATTTTTTCCATTTTTCTACATCGCTACCTATAACATTCGCTCCTATATGAATATGTCCTCCAGCCTTATCATCTGCATTAGCTTTTTCTTTTTTCAAAAAGTCACATATAGTTTTAATTTGATTCCAACTTTTTAAATTATCTCTTAAAATTGGCGACCTAATTTCCCCACCTGAGTATAATGAGTCATCAATGTCAGAATACCAACTATTATAATTTTCATCAATAAATTTATCGACAATATCAATATCTATTTTTTCATATTCTATTTCAGTACCAAAAGTAACATCGCTAGGTAAACTTAATGTATCTCTATATTCCAAATCAAACTTTTCTATTTGTACCAAAAGTTCTTGTAAATCAAGTCCTCTTAACTTAGAAAATTTATCGTTAACATTATTAATAGCAATACATTTCATCTTCTATGCCTTCTTTCTTCCTCTCTTATATCAGTCCCTATTATCATTTCTAAATTATGTTTTTTTACTTTTAGAACCTCAGAAATAATACTAACATCAACTTCTTCAATAACAATAGATGAATCTATAGTTTTTAACTTTTTATCAAATTTAAAAAGCTTCTTATTAATAACACTAATAGTTGCTCCAAAAACAATAGTAAGAGCTAGCCAAAAACCAACGTCTAATATATTTTCAAAAAATGTTTCATTACGCAATTTAAAATTATCTTCATCTTCTAAACTTCTAGTTATTATTAACATATCTTCATCATAAATTTTATCTTCATCATTTAAGACATTTTTTTGAATAGTTTTTATATCAATAATATTTAATTTTGCTTCAACTTCTTCTTTAGTCATAGATAGCACTTTATCAGTATTAGACAAATCTATAGAATCATCTATTTCATATACTGTAATAGTCCTTTCATATAAACCATTATCATTTAGTTTCCAAGTAGTCGTATGTTCAAAACTATTATAGTTATATTCTATATTTTTAGATATAATTTTCTTATTTAAGCCTGTTGATGTCTCAAAAGTTTCTATCTTAGCATTTTCTTTTACTTTTTCATAAGAAAAAGGGTTATAACCTATCGCACTAACACTACCATATGATATAAAACTAGCCAAAGCATAAGGAATAACATGATTTAAAACAATACCTGACTTTATTAAATACTTTTTAAATTGCTTTTTTAATTTATATAATTTTGCATTTTTTATCATGCTTTCCATATCTTTAACTTCTTTAGTTAAAGACTTTAGTAATTTTTCTTCATCTGACATTTTTATTACCTCCTTTACTTAGAGATAATAGTTTTTCATTTTTCTCTTCCAACTCCTTATTTAAACAATCTAAATAATCAACTACTGGCTTATAACCTTCTTTAATCTCATTTAAAGAATTACATAATCTAAATTTGCGCAAATAATGAATCGCAGCAAAAACACCTAAACTGCCACCAATATCTAAAATAGTATAAAAATTATTTTCTAAATCACTTTCTTCCCGTAGTATATAATCTTCTAAAACATAAAAATCAAGATTAGCTTTTATAATATAATCATCTGCATTAGATGGAAAATAATCAGTTACAACTTGTTCTTCATCATATTCAGTATAATTAGCATTTATATATTCTATATCTTCACTTAAAATTGCCTTATAAAGTTCTACTGAATCTAAACTATCTTCATCATAATACCTAGTTATTCTCTCATAATAATTATCATCATTTAAAATAGCTGGAAAAGATATAGTTAATTCACAATTTTCTAGCTCATCACTGTTTTTAGATTCATAATGTTCATAACTTTCAATTTTTCCATTAGTTTCATAATCTAAGGAATATACTTTACTAAGATGTATATTATCTTTTATAAAAGGTAACCTAGAACTAATTAAGTATGTACTACCAATAACTACACTACTACTTACAATTAAAGGTGCTGTGAAATTACATATACTACGAAATATTTTTAAATTTTTTATACAGCCTTCTTTTAAATTAATCTTCTTTTGTTCTTCTATCTTTTTCTGTAATTCTAAAATGTCTTCTTCCAATAGTTTTATCTCTTTATTAATAATAGCTCTTTTTTGTTGCAATTTTATCTTTTGCTTTCTTGTTTTTCTTCTACTCACAAAACTACCCCCATTTCTATTAGTATTTAATATAATACCATCTTTGAAATATATGTCAATGAACAAATAAAACAAACAAGTTTGTTTTTACCCTGTCGTTGCCTTCAAGGATTCCTACTTCATTGATAAGGTATCCCTTATTCTCCATAGGCTTAAATTCCGATAGTCGCTACCGTACTAATTTGATTTTCTTATTTAATTGT
>CASDWO010000097.1 GCA_949284575.1 uncultured bacterium | reverse complement strand
TGTAAATGTCAAGTGAATTTTGTAATTTTTTTCTAATTTCAAAATGTATAAAAATTCCAGTTTAAATTTATAAAATGTATAACCTTCTAGGGGAAATATTATCCCCTAGATTTATTAATATTTTTTAATAAAGTATGCATAAATGCACCTACGTCATACGTTTTTAATTTATTAATAGTTTCATTAAAAGTTTCTAATATACATTTTTTACAACTTTCTTCATTCATTTTTACGAACTTTAAATCATATTCTTTAACCGCATTATCTATAAATCCTGTATCAAAAGTATATTCTTTAGAAAAACTTTCTAAACATTCATTTAATGGATATTCATATTGAATAAAGTAATCCAAGGATTTCACAAATTCCTTTTCACTTAATAAATTTTCTTGTAAAACACTTTCACAAAAGCTACAAATAGCTATTTGAAATATTTCTACTATATTAAACATAACTTTTACCTCCTAAAAAACTTTTTCTTCATAATCCTTTCTTTTTAATACTGTATTTTTGTTTTGATGATAAGCTAGAAAAGATAATTCATTTAATAGTTCTTCTTTAGTTATGGTTTTGTTTAACTGTTCTAAATTTTCAAATGCAACTTCTACATATATCATCATTTCTTTGATAGTCATTCTAATCATCCTTTCCAACATTATTTTGTATTTCTGCTTTTTTATCTTTTATTCTGTAAGATTGACCTTTTACTTTTATGATATGTGCATGATGTACAAGTCTATCAATTATTGCATTAGTAACAACAGAGTCTCCAAAAACTTCAGGCCATTTACTAAACATTTGATTAGTTGTTAATATTGTTGATTTTTTCTCATATCTTTTGTTAATCAGTTGAAAAAACAAGTATGCACCTTCCTTAGTTATTGGCAAATATCCTATTTCATCAATTATCAGTAGTTTATATTTACAGAAATATTTTATTTTTATATCTGCTCTATTTTCAGAGTTTGCTTTTAATAATTGATTAATTAAATCATTAAAAGTTATATAATATGTACTAATTCTTTTTCTTGCAGCAACCATACCAATACCAACAGCTAAATGGGTTTTACCAACACCACTAGTACCCATAAATATGATATTCTCATTGTTTTCCATAAATCTTAAAGTTTCTAAATCTAAAATTTCATTTCTGTCTATACTAGGTTGGTAACTAAAATCAAAATCATTAATTGTTTTTTCAAAAGGAAATGCAGATACAGTTATATTGACTTTAGCAGCTCTTTCAGATTGATATTTAATTTCCTCTTTAGTTAAATCATACAGCATTTCTGTAAAAGATATATTTTTATTTTTCATTTCGTCTAAATATTCTGGTAACATATTTTTAATTTTATCTAATTTTAAAACTTCTAAATTATCAATTACATCAGTATATATGCTCATTAAAAATCCTCCTTACAAATTATCATAATCATCTAAATTATTTTCTATAAACGTTTCTATTTCTTCATCTTCAAAACCTTTTAAAGCATCTGACTTTAAAATTTCAATCATGTCATCTTTATTGTAGTTTAAAAATTTTTCATCTTTTTTATGTTTTCTAACTAAATTTGTTGTATAATATATATGAATATATTCTTCAGTTTCTGTAACAGTAACTGATTTACCTATTAGGTATGTAGGAACAGAGTATTTCTTACCTTTATACTTAATCATAGATTCTTTAGAAACCTTATATTCTTTTGGCGAAGAGACATAGGATTTTAGAATTTCTAGATTAGGTAAAGGAAGTAAATGCTTTGTTTCTTTCTTATATCTTTCAAAAGGTATTTCATTAGTTCCTTGAGATATCTCATTATTAATATCATTCATGAAAGTTGTTACTATTTTTTCTAAGTCTTCATAAGTATCAAATTCGTGATTATATACTTCTAGTCTATCAACTAACTTTGCTAAAGATTCTACTTTACCGTTTAGTCTGAGGTCTATATATTCTACAAGTTATTGTATTAAAACCAACATCTTTTGAATACTGTGAAAATTTGCTATTTAATTTAATATTGCCAACTCTGCTATTTTCTCTATCAACAACAGTTTTCATATTGTCAAAAATTATTTCTTTAGGAATACCTTTAAAGTACATGAAAGCTTCATTCATACAATTAAACAATGTTTTTTGAGTTCTATCATTAGTTAATTTTACAAATTTCATTCTGGAATAGCCCAGTACCATTAAAAAGATATTTACATCAAATACTTCTCCATATTTAGAAATCATTTTCAAGTTTTCTTTCCAGTCAACTTGAGCTTGTTGTCCAGGACATGTTTCAAATCTAATAGTTGCTTTTTTAGTTTGTTCATCTTTATGCTTTTTGATAAATTCTTCAAGTAATGAATATGAACCGTTATACCCCGATTTTTGAATAAATTTAAAAATGGCCATACCAGAACAACCTAGTTCTAATTTAGAAATTATTGTACTTTTAAAATCATCTAATTTAGAATGAGTTTTTCGTTTTCTTTTCTTAGTAGGAATATATCCGTCTAAGTATCTTTTTACAGTTCTAGGATCACAATCCATCATTCTAGCAATTGCGGACTTATTCACAAAATCACCCCCTTTAGCGATAACATTTAATTGATTAAGTACATCTTGTCTCATAACAACCAACTCCTTTCAAACATATTTTGAGACATCAAATTAACTAGTAGATGTACTTATATTTTACCATTTTCTTCCTGCTATTAGCAAAAAGAAAAAATGTAGGTTTTTCTACATTTTTGAAACTGTAAAAAAACTACATTTTTATTATCTCATAAACATAAAGTACACTTAGTGAACTTTTATACTTATTTATTATTATTTTCTTTTAAATATCTTTGATACATTTCATCCATACTAGAAATATATTGCATATCTTGTTTTA
>CASDWO010000096.1 GCA_949284575.1 uncultured bacterium | reverse complement strand
CTGTGGAGTACATAATGATAGAGATATAAATGCAAGTTTAAACATATTATTTGAAGGATTAAAGTTACACTATAATTTAGCTAATGTAGTTTAGATAATGTTTTAGATAAAATAATAATTTAATAAAAAATAAATGAGTACGGTAGCGACTATCGGAATTTAAGCCTATGGAGAATAAGGGATACCTTATCTATGAAGTAGGAATCCTTGGAGGTAACGACAAGGGCGAAATAAAATTTATTTTATTTCTTATGTTCTATAAAATATAAATGTTAAGTCCTTTCGTTTCGCAAAAAGCAAATTTTTTCAATTTTGCGAAGCGGATTTAACTTGTTTCTTTAAGAAATGCTCCTATTTTGTTATAATATGATAAAACAAAACGAGGAAGGAGAAAAAAGATGAAAGATAATTTTGGTTTAGGAGCATTTGGATTAGATACAATAGATTATCCATAAGCAGGAAAAAGTAAGTTAGCTATTACAACGCTTAGTTTTGAAGATAGTGAAAGACGTAGAATTGAGATTGAACATTTAGAAGCTATAAAAAAATACTATGAAGAGCATTTAGATGCTATATTACCAAGTTGTGATTTTGGACATAAAGAGCATAGAGATGAAAAAGGTAGTATTGTAAAGGAAATAACTTATAGAGGTAGAGGAAGATAAAAAAAATTATTTATATTGTAGTTAGTTGATTTGTATCACTAACTATTTTTTTAGACTTGTTTTAACTTGATATAAGTTATAGAAAGTTGTAAATATTACATTTAAACTTGTTGAGAAGATAAGTCCCCACATGCCTATTTTTAAGAGAGAAAAAATAAGGAGGAATATTGTTCTAATTAAAGTACCTATAATAGTTGCTTTTAGTCCTAGTTTAGTTAAGCCCATAGCATCTAAACAAGCAGAGAGTGGAGCTTGGATATACTGTAAAATACAAATAGGGGCAAGAAATCTCATATAAGATGCTCCTTCATTAGTATTGTAAATTAATCCTAAGAAGAATTCTGGGAATATAGCAAGGGCAAGGGATGCAGGAATTCCTATTAAAAGAGATATTATAATCGCTTGTTTTAATTTCTTTTTAGCATAGTCATAATGCTTATTACTAGTTGCTTTTGATATAATAGGTAGTAAGGCTTGACTTATTGCCATAGTAAAGAAAGATGGAAGAAGTAAAAGAGGCATAACAAAACCACTGATAATGCCATACTCTGTTACAATAAAGTTAGATGTATATCCTACATAAGTTAAGGCATTAGTTAATATTATAGGCTCTAGAAAATAACCAAAAGATCCTATTAATCTACTAGCAGTAGATGGTATACTTATGTTCATTGCTTCTTTAGCATATCCTTTATTGAAAGCAAGATCATTTTTCTTTATAGTTAGATTCTTTGGTAAGAAGAAAAATAATACTAAAATAGATGAGAGTTCACTAATAATATTAGTTAATATTACAAAAGTAACTGCTACTTCTAAGCCTTTATTAATAAAAATAGGAACACCTATAATAATTAAAATAAGTCTTATAATATCTTCTAAAACGTTTGATGTAACATGGGGGAGCATTTGCTGTTTACCAAAGAAATAACTTCTTAAAATACTAGATGTACTAGTTAATGGTAAGACGACACAAATAGCAAGAATAGGAAGGAGAGTTCGCTCTTCATGTAAAAAATTAAAAGCTAGGGTAGGAGCGATAATAATAACGAAAGAAATTATTATAATATTAATAAATAACGAAATAGGAAGTAAAGAAAAGAGAAGTCTTTTATTATTTTTAGAGTCTTCTGCGATGAGTTTTGATAAAGCAGTGGGGATACCAAATTGACATAGACCAATTAATAAAGAAAAAGTAGGTAAGACTAACATATAAAGTCCAATTCCCTCACTTCCCATTAATCTACTCATGACAATTTTAATAATCATACCTAAGGCCTTGGTTAAGAAGCCTCCTATTATTAAAATGATAGTTGATTTTATAAAAGTTTCTTTTTTCATAGATCCTCCTTTATATCTAATATATGCAACGAAAAACTAAAAAATATGTAAATATATGTTCGTAAAAATAAGTAAATAACGCTTGTAAATATTTTGTAAAAAATGTTGTAAAATTACATGTAACTACTTTTTTAATATCTAAGACTATGCTAAACTTTAATTACAATGTAGTAAGAGGTGTTGATATTATGAATAGTTTAATAGATTTTTTAGCTGCTAAGGAAGTAATTATTGTTTTAGCTATTTTGGGATTAATTATAGTAGTTTATTTTATTCTTTGGTTTATAGATTTTATGAAAAAACATGATGAGAAAAAGAAATTACAAAATAATACTATGGAACTTAATAAGTTAGTTTTAGAAGTTGCAAAAGAAGAAGATAAAAAAGTAGAAGAAGTTAAAAATACGGAAGTAAAAGAGGTAAAAATAGAACCAATAAAAGAAGTTTCTCTTCCAAAAGAAGAAGTGAAAACTCCTTTAGAAGTAGCAAGTATTCCTGTAGTTACTCCTTTAGTTAAAGAAACACCTGTAACAGTAGAAGAAGTAAAAAAAGTAGAAGTTACACCGCAAATAGAAGTAGCAGTAGTAGAACCAGAAGTAATTACTCCGAAAGAAGAGATAAGAGAAGAAGCAATAAAATATAAAGATGAAGTTTATACAAAAACAGAAGCTAAACAGGAACTTGAAAGGTTAACTGAAGAACTTAAGAAAATAGAAGAGACTAAAGAGAATCCTAACGAAAATATAGAATTAACAAAATATGAAACAGAACAAGAAGAGAATGCTATTATTAGTTTAGAAGAATTAATGGCTAAAGGTAAAGCTATTACAGAGCAAAATGAAATTCGTGAATATCAAGATGATGGTAATGAACCAATAAGTATTCAAGAGTTAGAAGCTCGTTATAATAAAGAAAAAGAGATGGAAGAAATTGAAGTACTTGAAATAGATGAAGTTAAAGAGGAAAAAGAATCTCCTAAAGTAACTGTTGATGATTTTCTTAATGGTAATACAAAGATTAGATTAGAATCTAGTAATAGATCATCTCTTGCTTATAATAAAGAACATGCTTATAAACCTAGTCCTATTATTAGTCCTATATATGGAATAGAAGAAGATAAAGTTACTAAAAATACATCTTTAGAATTAGAAGATACAGCCACTTTTGAAAAATTAGATGAAGAAATTAGAAAGACAAATGAATTTTTATCGAAATTAAAAGAATTGAAACAAAAACTTGATTAATTAACAAGTTTTTTTCTTTTTGGACTTGTCCTAGATTTATAGTGATGTTAATATGTAATTAGTGAAAAAACTAATAGAAAATGGAAGTGATATTATGAAGAACATTACGATTTTACCTGCTGATACTTATATAGTTGTCAATAAAACTGTTCTTCATGAAGAGGATAGACGGATTTTAACATTACTTTATCAACCTATTATTGGATATACTGCTATTAGTCTTTATTTTACTTTAGTAGATGATTTAGATACTGTTAATTGTACTAGTAATGATTTAAATCATCATCATTTAATGTCTTCAATGCAACTTCGTTTAGAAGATATAATGATTGCAAGAGAAAAATTAGAAGCGACAGGATTATTAAAGACTTATTTTAAAAAGGGAAATGTTAATAATTATGTTTACCTTTTATATTCACCGCTTAGTGCGAATGATTTTTTTAACCATCCAATTCTTAATGTTGTTTTATATAACAATATAGGAAAAAAAGAATATGATAAAAGACAAGAGATCTTTAAAATACCAAGAATTAGGTTAACTGATTATGAAGATATTAGTTGTAAGTTTAATGAAGTGTTTAAATGTAGTAATTTAAAACCATTTGAAGTTATAGAAGATATTGAGAAAAGAACAGAAGCGAAAATTGAATTAAATAATATTATTGACTTTAATTTATTAATATCATCTATTCCTACGGGGTTAGTTAGTAATAGATGTTTTAATGAAGAGACGAAGTCTTTAATTAATAATCTTGCGCTTATTTATGATATAGATACAGAAAGAATGAGTGGTTTAGTTAGAACATCTTTAAATGAAAAAGGTCTTATTGATAAAGCTTTATTAAGAAAGAATTGCCGTAATTATTATCGATTTGATAATGTAGGAGCTCTACCAACTTTAGTTTATCAAAGACAGCCTGAGTATTTGAAAAAACCATCAGGAGATACTTCTAATTGGGCTAAAATGGTTTATACTTTTGAAAATACTAGTCCTTTTGATTATTTAAAAAGTAAATATAAAGGTGCAGAACCTACTAAAAGAGATTTACAATTAATTGAAGAGTTAATGATTGATCAAAAATTAAGTGCCGGGGTAGTTAATGTCTTAATATCTTATGCTTTAAAAATAAATAATCAAAAACTTAACCGTAATTATTTAGAAACAATCGCTGGTCAATGGAAGAGATTAAATATAGAAACAGTAGAAGAAGCGATGCGTTTAACGGAAAAAGAATATAAGAAAATGAAGAAAATTGCCCAAACATCTAAACCTAAAAAAGAGACTAAAAAGAAAGTTACGGAAGAAATATTACCTGATTGGTTTAATAAAGAATTAGATACTGATAATAGTAATAAAGAGGATAATGAAGAATTATCTAAAATAATAGATAGTCTTGTTTAATTAGTAAATTTGTGATATTATATAGAACAATTTAAGGGGGATATTATGAGAAATTTACTGATTAGAAAATATATAATAGATATAATTTTAGTATTTACAGTTGTTTTATTTCTAACTTGGTTTTGGTTTGGTCCATATAAAGATAAAGTAAGATTAAGAGAGTCTTTGATGGCTAATAATATTAGTTTTAATAATAATATAAAATATAAGGGCTTTGATTCTTTAAATATCTCTAATAATATAATTACTAAGGATTTAGAAGTAACGAATACTGGTAATGAGAGTATTAATTTTGTTATTAGTTTAAATTCTATAGATTATGATAAAAATAATTATATTAATTATATTATTATCGATAATAATAATGAAAAAAGTAGTGTAAGATCTTTAGCGTTGGATGGATATATTTTAGAAAATAAAATAAATAGTAATGAGACTAAAAAATATAAGATTATTATGTGGACTTTAGATGATTTAAAGCTTGAAAGTAAATTAGATATTTCTTTAGTGCCAACATATTTATAAAATACTTTCATTTTCCCATTTTTGTGGTAAAATGAAAATATGTCCTCGTAGCTCAGTTGGAAAGAGCACAGACCTCCTAAGTCTGGTTTTGCGGTGGTTCGAATCCACTCGGGGACGCCATTTGGAATTAAGAGACTTGTTATGAAGTCTTTTTTTAGTTAATTTATTTATAAAAATCGATATTTTTTGTTGACATGTGACAACTTGTCACATATAATGATATAGTGACTGTTAGGAGGTAAGTTAAATGCCTAGTGATACATTCTTAAGATTAAATGAAGAAAAAAAGAGAAAACTAATAGAGGCTAGCTTTAAAGAGTTTTCTTTATATAACTTTAATGATGTCTCTATTAATAGAATTATTAAAGAAGCTTCAATTTCTAGAGGAAGTTTCTACATGTATTTTGTTGATAAAAAAGACTTATATTTTTATCTTTTAGAACAGCATTTAGAAATACTTATTAATAATATGAAAAATGATTTAATAAAAAATAAAGGAGATCTCTTTAAAATGTTTCAAGATAATATTAAAGAAGAGTATAATTCCTTTAAAAATAATAATATTAATTTCTTTAAAAGATCTTTAGAAAATATCACTATTATGGAAGAATCTAAGAAAACTTTTGGTTTTCGTGATAAGAGACTACTAAGAGAGCTTATTCCTAACATCAATTTAGAATTACTTAATGATAAAGCTAAGAAGCATATCGAAGTAATTTTTGCCATTAATATGCATCTGTTGATGGTGACTTTAATTAAGTTGTTAAAAAGTGATAGTCTAGATGAAGAGATACTTAAAGACTATTATGAACAACTAGATATTTTAAAATATGGGTGCAGTATAGAAAAGAAATAGGAGGAGTATTATTATGTTAAAGATATTTAGATATTTAAAAGATAATATTTTATCAGTTATTCTAATTATTTTACTGTTAATAGTTCAAGCGAACTGTGATTTAACAATACCACAGTATACTTCTAATATTATTAATGTAGGAGTACAACAAGGTGGTATAGAAGAAGTTAATCCTAAAGTAGTTAGAAAATCTAAATTAGATGAGATTTTACTTTTTGTAAGTAATAAAGAAAAAGAAGAGATTTTATCTAATTATGAGTTAGTTACTGAAAAAAGTGATGAACATGATTATGATATCTTAAGTGAAGAGCCAGTTTATGTTATTAAAGATGAAAGTATTTCTAATAGTGACTTAGAGAAGGCTATTCTTGTAGATTATATGTTAACTAGTAAAGAGAAGGAAGCTGTTAACATTCAAAATGAGATTAAGAAAGATATGCCTAGTGCAATGCAAGATATGGCTATAATAGATATCATTAAAATGTTACCTAGTAATGAACTTAATGATATGAGAAAATCTATTAATGAACAGTTTTCGGCAATGCCTGATAGTATTATTAGTCAAAGTGCTGTAGCAGCGATTAAACAAGAATACATTCAAGTAGGACTTAATACTGATGCTATTCAAACTAATTACATTATAATTACAGGTCTTAAGATGTTAGGACTATCTCTAATAAGTGTGACTTCAACAATTTTAACAGTTTTGTTAGGGGCTAGAGTTGGTTCTGGTTTATCTAAACGAGTTAGAAAGAAAGAGTTTAAGAAAGTCTTAAACTTTGGTACAGCAGAGTATAAAGAAATAGGTATATCATCATTAATTACTAGAAGTACTAATGATATTCAACAAGTACAAATGATGATTATTATGACACTAAGATTATTTATCTATGCTCCAATAGTTGCATTTGGTGCTGTAGGTAAAGTATTAGAGACAGCTCCATCAATGACTTATATTATTTGGTTAGGAATAGTTTGTGTTTTAACATTAATATTTACTTTATTTGCTCTTACTATGCCTAAATTTAAGAAAGTACAAAAACTTATTGATAAATTAAACCAAGTAACAAGAGAAATTATTACAGGTATTCCAGTAATTAGAGCTTTCTCTAATCAAAAATACGAAGAAGAAAGATTTAGTAAAGCTAATACTAACTTAAAGAAAACGAACCTTTTTGTTAATAGAGTAATGAACTTTATGATGCCAGGTATGATGTTTATTATGAATGGTATTGTTGTTCTAATTATTTGGACTAGTGCTCAAAGAATCGATGAAGGTTTATTACAAGTTGGAGATATGTTAGCATTTATTCAGTACTCAATGCAAATAATTATGTCATTCTTGATGATATCAATGTTTTCTATTATGTTACCACGTGCTAACGTTTCTGCTAATCGTATCATGGAAGTATTAGAGAAAGATGAATCAATTAAAGATCCAGAAAGACCTAAAACCTTTAGTAAAAGAATTAAAGGTTTAGTAGAGTTTAAAAATGTTTCATTTAGATATCCTGATAGTGATGAAGATGTTATTACTGATGTAACCTTTACATCAAAACCTGGAACAACAACAGCTTTTATTGGTTCTACTGGTAGTGGTAAGAGTACTCTTATTAATTTAATACCAAGACTTTATGATGTTACTAAAGGTGAAATATTAGTTGATGGTATTAATGTTAAAGATGTAAAACAAAGTGATTTACATGATAAAATTGGCTATGTTCCACAAAAAGGAATATTATTTTCAGGAACTATAGAATCTAATATTAAATATAGTGATGAAGCTATGTCTGATGAGAAAATGATAGAAGCAGCTAGAATTGCTCAAGCAGAAGAATTTATTCTTGCTAAAAAAGATGGTTATAAGAGTAGAATTAGTCAAGGTGGTACTAATGTATCTGGTGGTCAAAAGCAAAGATTATCTATTGCTCGTGCAGTTGCTAAAGATCCAGAGATTTACATATTCGATGATAGCTTCTCTGCCCTTGATTTTAAGACTGATTTTGAACTTAGAAAAGCTTTACATGAATATGCTAAGAACTCAACTATTTTTATCGTCGCTCAACGTATTAATACTATACTAAAAGCAGATCAAATTGTTGTACTTGATGAAGGTAAAGTAGTTGGTATTGGAACTCATCAAGACTTAATTAAGAGTTGTTCAGTTTATCGTGAGATTGCTGAATCACAACTTTCAAAGGAGGAGTTAGAAAATGCCTAGAGGAGGAATGGGAGCAGTAAGGAAAGCTAAGGACTTTAAAGGAACTTTAAAAAAATTACTTAAATATTTAGGTACATATAAAGTAAGTTTAGCATTTGTTGTTATCTTTGCTATTAGTAGTGCAGTTTTTTCGATAATTGGACCTAAAATATCAGGACAAGCAACAACAGAGATATTTAATGGATTATTAGGTAAAGTAACAGGAACAACTAGTGGTATTGATTTTTCTAAAGTAGGAACTATTCTTTTAACTTTATTATCTTTATATATAATTAGTGCAGTTTTTCAATATTTACAAGCTTTCATTATGAGTGGTGTAAACCAAAAAGTTACCTTTAATTTAAGGGAACAAATATCTCATAAAATGCATAAATTACCACTTTCTTATTTTGAAAGTAAAACAACAGGAGAAATATTATCAAGAGTTACTAATGATGTTGATACTTTATCACAAAGTTTAGATCAATCAATATCACATTTGTTAACTTCTATTACAACTTTAATTGGTGTAGTAGTTATGATGTTAACGATAAGTCCTTTAATGACTTTAGTAACCCTAGTAATAGTACCGATCGCTTTATTTATGATGAGTTTTATTATGAAACACTCTCAAAAATACTTTTTAAATCAACAAAAGTATTTAGGTGATATAAATGGTACTATAGAAGAAGCTTATTCTGGTCATACTGTTATTAAATTATTTAATGGAGAAGAAAAGACGGTAGAAGACTTTAATAAAACTAATGAAAAATTATATAACTCTGCATGGCGTGCTCAATTCTTTTCTGGTATGATGCATCCAATTATGAACTTTATAGGTAATATTGGTTATGTCTTAATATCTATTTTAGGAGGATATTTAGTTATAAAGGAAAGAATAGAAGTAGGTGATATTTTATCATTTACTCAGTATATTAGAAACTTTATGAATCCTCTTTCACAAATCGCTCAAATAGGTAATATGATTCAGTCAATGGTAGCATCTGCAGAACGTGTCTTTGAATTCTTAGAAGAGGAAGAAGAAGTTCCTGAAGTTAAGAAAGTAACATATGACTTAGAAAAACTTGGTAATACAGTTACTTTTGAAGATGTTAAGTTTGGCTATAATAAAAATAAAATTATTATCAATGACTTTAGTGCTAAAATGCATAAAGGCCAAAAGATTGCTATTGTTGGACCAACTGGTGCTGGTAAGACAACTATTGTAAAACTATTAATGAGATTCTATGATGTAACTTCCGGTTCTATTAAAATAGATGGAGTTGATATAAAAGATATGAAACGTGATGATTTAAGAAGTTTATTTGGTATGGTTTTACAAGATACATGGCTTTATAGTGATACTATTAGAGAAAATATTCGTTATGGTAATTTAGATGCTAATGATGAAGCGGTGTATGATGCAGCGATAGCAAGTCATGTTGATCACTTTATTAGAACAATGCCAGAAGCTTATGATATGGTTCTAAATGAAGAAAGTGATAATGTGTCAGCAGGTCAAAAACAATTATTAACTATTGCAAGAGTTATTCTTAAAGATCCTAAAATCTTAATTTTGGATGAAGCGACTAGTAGTGTCGATACGAGAATGGAACAGTTAATCCAAGAAGCGATGGATAACTTAATGGAAGGAAGAACAAGTTTTGTTATCGCTCATAGACTTTCTACTATTAAAAATGCTAACCTTATATTAGTAATGAAAGATGGCGATATAGTAGAACAAGGAACACATGATGAATTACTTAAGAAAAATGGTTTCTATGCAGAACTTTATAATTCACAATTTGAAAGTGTTGCAGAATAGATAATTATCAGGATAGGTAATTATCTATTCTTTTAATACAATATTGAGAATAGACAATATATTTGCTATATTATAATTGGTGATATAGATGATAGATGAAATTGAAATAAATATTAATAGTGGTAGTTATAATAGAATAAATGCCTTTATTGATTATAATAGTAAAAAATGCTATATGAATAATAATACTTATAATGTAGATAATAATTTTCTAGAAGAATTAAAAAAAATCTTATATACTTTTAAAAAAGAGTATGGGTCTATAAATGCTATAGATATAGAAGAATTTGAAATAATAGTAACTAATAAAAATCATAAAGATAGATATCATGGTAAAGGAATATATCCTAATAATTATAAAGATTTAATAAATTTATTAGAGAGGTTAAAATGAATGAGAGATTATTAAAATTATTAAATTGTCAAGAAGAGTTAAATAAAGGATTATCTACTTATATAGAAGCTTTTGTTGATTTTTATGGAGAAGAAAAAAAGTCAGAAATAGAAGAAGCATTTAAAAACGCAATGTATATTGGCTATCAAACTCCTGAGCATATTTTTTTAACTTTAAATAAAATAGAAGAGAATATATCTAATGAATTAATCACTAAAATTCTATTAGAAAATAAAACAAATTTAACAAAGGAGGATTTATTTCAAAAATATTCATTTAAATATGAAACTCTTATGCCTATTCATCAGTATAGAGAATTTTATGATTTATATAAGTTAACAGAAGAACAACGTCTAAAATTATTTATAGATAAAGGCTATAATTTAATGAAGAGGTATTTGCCATCTCTAACTTTAGATGAATTTATTAGTATATGTGATAGTAAAACTATACCTTTAAAATATCAAAATCTACCTGTTTGGGTAAAAAATCAAATAGAATACTATTTTGATAGTTCAAATTGTCAAAAAGAATATTTAGAAAAGTTTAATAAAACAAAAGAATTACTACAAAAAATAGATTCAAGTATTGATTTGAGCAACTTTGAAGAAAAGTTAAAAGATACAAAATTTCAGCAATTAAAAGAGTTATTAGAAATATATTTGATACAAAAAGAAGAATATACTTCTTATATGGAAAAATTTTCAAAATATTATGAATATGTTGAAAAAATAAATCACCTAAATAATGTTTTAATGAATAAGTATTATCAAATGCTTATTAAAGAGAACATTGATTTAATTCCTTTAGATAAAAGAAAAGGTCTAGAAGAATTTTTAACTGATAGTACTAAAGAATATAATCTAGACCCATATATTAAATTCTTATTTGGTTTTTCTCTAGTTGGAAATTGTGGTCTAGACTGTTTTAAAGAAGAAAAAACTAAAGAATTAGAAAAAGGTGACGCTAATTCTTGGAGTGTTGAAGAAACAAAAAAAGCAAGAATAAAATATTTTAATATGAATGGAATAAACTTATCTATTAGTTATGAAGATTATATAGATAATCCTGAGGTGAAAAAAATATGGCCTAACGATGTGAGAGTTAAACGTTTTTTTGAAATTCGAGATACACTTATAAATGATTTTAATATTGAATATTTTAATAGTATTAGTACAAATAAAGAAATTAGAGAAATGATTAATTCACTCAATTTATTAGATAAAGAAGATTGTTTCAATGCTAAATTATATGAAACAAGTGGGGCTTGTGTTAATCCTAATATTATTTTAAAAAATAATAACTACAGTTTGTATTCACTTGTAATAGTAAATTTTAACTTATATGATATAGATTCAATGGATCAAAAAATAATTCATGAATTAAATCATTTATATGAATTGTTTTTAGAATATGTTAATGGAAATGATTATTCTATAATATGTGGATGGGACTATTTTACTGGAAAGATTAATCAAGATAAAATAGAACCAATAGACACATTAAACGTTGATAATAGTAAAAGAGAATATGAATTATATAGTGAAATCATTAATGAATTAATTTCTAAAGATATTTGTAGAAAAATGTACCAAAAAGGAAATTATGTTTTTGGCAATCCTCATGAACATAAAATTTACAATTCAACTAGTTATGATAGTTCTTCTTTTTTAGTTAAAGATTTTTACAATGAATTTAAAGATGCTATTATAAAAAGTAGAAGAAATGGAAATATTCAAATAATATTTAACGAAGTAGGTAAAGATAATTTTGATGATCTTAATTCTTTATTTGCAGTATTTAATGAACATTTTGGAGGAATGAAATTCTATAACCTAGTATCTTCTTTAAAATCTAATCAAGAAACTGAACAAACAAAAATATATTATGACTTGGTAAAACAAAGAGATGAAATTCTTAATAATATGAGATGTTATAGCAGTATGAAAAATAAAAATGTAAATAGTATATAAGAATCATTTAAAGCCATACTAATTAAATTTAAATATGCTTTTTAGATATAATTAGTGTTATTATTTATGTAGTTAAATATATAAAGATATAGAAAAGTAGACGGTTTAAAATTAGAAGATGAATTTTACTAATAATCATTTGGGAGGCATTAGAAAATGTTTAGAAATAAGGAAAAAATAAATAAAGGATTACTGATTTTGTTTACAATTTTTGCTTTTATAGCTCCAAGTACTGTTAATGCTAAGGAAATAAATATTACTGATCTTATTAATGATGGAAGTTTATTGGATTTTCGCTTTCAGCTTGATTTAGAAATAGGCAATGAACTAACTTATGATAATACTAGTTTAATTAATAAGAATATTATTTTAGCTGATGTTAGTATATGTTTAGATAAAACTTCTATTAAAGACTGTCCTAAAATATGGAAAGAATCTTTTGATCATAAAGATGAACCATATCAATTTCGTTATGAAATAAAATCTTATGAAGAAGCAGTTGGTACAGAAAAGTCTTTTGGAAAAAATATTCTTAAAGCAATGGTATGAGAGTAGTGATCATCTTGGTATTTCTATAGTATATGTCTTAGTAGATGATGTAGAAAAACAAGTAATCTATAATAATACATTTGGTGTAAGTAATGATAATCCAACTACTTATTATGAAGGAGAAACTGATATCTTACTTAAAGATATAAATCGTGATGGTTATAAATTCTTAGGATGGTATTCATCTCCAACTTTTGAAGATGAAACAAGAGTTACTATGATAAGTAAAGATGAACCTGATATTTTAAATCTTTATGCTAAATGGAAAAAGATAAATGGTCAAGATGATGAAATTATTTCTAATTCTAATTCTTTATTATATATAACAATAGGTGTTTTTCTTATTTTAACACTAGGAACAATACTAATTCTTGTTTACAAACATAAAAAAGGTCATAATTGTTTAATGAAATTCTTTTTGTTATAATTAACCTAGGAAGGTGAGGCATAATGAAATTTATAAAGTTCATATTTTTACCTATTCATTATGCAATGGTAGGATTTTCTTTAACTGTTAGTACTATTCAGTCATTTTTATGTGATCTATTTAATAAAATAATTTTTGTTTTAACAAAGAAAGAAAATACAAAATTACAAATATTTTTTTCTAAACAAAAAGATTCTCCTGAAAATTTATTATTAGGTGTTTTATATATAGTTACAATTATAACATTAGTAAATATATTTGTTCCTAAAAATATAGAAACAAGAAATTATCAAATAAAAGTATTTACATATAAAGATGTTAATACTATAGATAATGATCAACAAATTGTTAATCCCTATTATGATAGCTCTATAGATTTTTCAAGTCTTTTAAAAGCTAATCCTGATGTTGTCGCTTATTTAAAAGTTTTAGATACTAATATTAGTTATCCAGTTTTAAAAAGTACAGATAATGAATATTACTTAACTCATGATTTTAATCGTAATTATTCTCCGCAAAAAGGATCTATTTTTGCAGATTATCGTAATAACTTTGAAAATCTTTCTTTAAATACTATTATTTATGGTCATCATCGTTTAGATAATACGATGTTTGGACCTTTAGATATTCTTTTTGAAGAGGAATACTATCATTCTTCATCTCATGAAATTATTTTAACAACACCTTTAAAAACTTATGTTTTTAGAGTATTTTCAACTTATGAAATTGAACCAGAAGTTTATTATTTAACGACAGATTTTATTAATGAAGGTGCTTATCTTTCGTTTTTAAATACTTTAAAATCTAGGAGTATATTTAACTACCCTGAATCTTTGAGTGCTACTGATAAAATAATTACTTTATCAACATGTAATCTATATAATACAGGAAGACTTGTTATTCATGCTAAATTAGTGGAGGAATATTAATATTCTTATCAATAATTATAACTATTTTAATAACATATCAATTGTTTAAATGTGATAAATATTTTGCTCTTGTTTTTCTTTTAGCTAATCTTTTAATAAAAGTGAATGTTACTTTTTCTGTTTAGAATATTTATATATGATTTTATTAAGTTATATTCTAACACTTATAGCTTTTAAATTAATAAATAAAAAAGAAGAAAAGATATATTGTTTCTTTATAATAGGAGGAGTACTAGCTAATTTCTTTGATTTTTTTACAATAGAAACTTTGGTTTTACATTACCATTTTTAGTTATTTATTACTATAAAAAGGTAACTAAAGAGGCAGTTTTCTTTTTTTATATATAAGGAAAGTGCGTTTTTTTATGAGAAATCAAAAATATGTAGAAGAGATAAATTTAGGGTATATCCAACAGAAAAACAAAGAATATTAATACATAAAACTTTTGGATGTATCAGAAAACAATCACGAATACCTTAAAGAAGTAGATTCATGTTCTTTAAGAAGTGCAATATTTTATTTAGGAGATAGTTTTAATAACTTCTTTGCTAAAAGATGTGGATATCCAAATTTTAAGAGTAAGTTTAATAAAAATGAATAGCGACTTAAAAAATTTTGATGATGAAATTGAAAAACTCTATAATCAAATAAAAGGGAATTTAATAGCTGTTAAACCGAACAGAAAGAATCCTGGAAATAAGATAAGAACAGTTAATAAGTATAGAATTAATCATAGATCCAGTTTTTAGACATTGCTTAGTTTGACAGCATTGGATAGTGACTATTGGAATTTAAGCCTATGGAGATTATCAATGAAGTAGGAATTTTTGAAGGCAACGACAAGGTAAAACAAACTTGTTTGCTTTATTTGTTCTTGCCCTTGAATTTACTTTCTAAAAATGATAGAATAATTTTAATAATTGTAGTGAGGTGATATTATGAATGATAAAACAAGATTATTTAAATTAGTTAGTGATGATCAAGCTAAAGTTCATAAAGTTTTATTAGAAGTTTATAATTCTTTAAAAGAGCGTGGCTATAATCCTACTAATCAAATCGTTGGTTATTTAATTAGCGGAGATTTAGGGTATATTTCTAGTTATCAAGATGCTAGAAGTAAAATTAAGACTATTGATAGAAGTAAAATCGTTGAAGTTTTACTTAATAGCTTTTTAAATAAATAATGCGTTATTTAGGTCTTGATTTAGGTACTAAAACTATTGGTCTTGCTCTAAGTGATAAACTTGGTTTAATTGCTACATCTTATAAAGTTTTAACTCATGATAATAATCCTAATACATGTTTTTTAGAATTAAAATCTTTAATTAAAACTTTAAATATAGATGCTTTAGTCTTAGGATTACCTAAAAATATGAATAATACTCTTGGTCCTAGAGCTCTTGAGACTTTAAAATTTAAAGAAGATCTTGAAAAAGAAATAGATATCCCTATTTATTTAGAAGATGAAAGATTAACTACAAAAAGTGCAGAAGCATATTTAATAGAAGGGAATATGCGGAGGAATAAACGTAAAGATGTAATTGATAAAGTAGCTGCTACAATTATATTACAATCATTTTTAGATAGGAGAAAATAAAATGGATGAGAAAAATCAATTTAAATTAAAAGATGAATATGGAAATGAAACTATTTATGATGTTTTATTTACTTTTGATAATGAAGAGACTAAGAAAAGTTATATTGTATATACCGATAATAGTCTAGATGAAAATAATAATGTACAAGTTTTTGCTAGTGTTTATCATAAAGATACAGATAATACTAAATTAGAACCAATTGAAACTGATAAAGAATGGCAAGTAATTGAAAAGATTCTTGAAACAATTCAAGAAGAAGTTAGAAAACAAACAGACGGAGAAGAATAAAAGAAATAGGGAGTAAAGGAGTCAAGCTAGTGAGAAAGATACATATTTTAGCATTAATACTTGGTTTTCTAGGCCTTGTTCTAATTGGTTGTTTTGTTTTTTATCAGTATAATACTATGCCTGTTGATAAGAGTAGTAAAGCTAATATTGAAGTTATTATTCCTGATGGAATGTCAACTGATAGAATTGCTAAGACTCTTTACGATAAGGGCTTGATTAGAAATCCACTATTCTTTAAAATATATTTAAAGCTTAATAATAGTAGTAGCTTGAAAGCATCAACTTATCTTATGAGGAAGAATATGAGTCTTGATGAGATTGTTAAGATGTTAGAAGAGGGTAATAGTAATCAAAATGATCTTATTATAACTTTTAAAGAAGGTAATAATATTAGAGATTATGCTAAGATTATTGAAGAAAATACAGGTATTTCTAGTACTTCATTTTTAGAAACTGTTAATGATCAAACTTTACTAACTACATTTATTAATGAATATTGGTTTTTAACAGATGATATTCTTGATGATAATATTTATTATGCTTTAGAAGGATATTTATTTCCTGATACATATTCATTTTCTAAAGATAATTTAACTAGTGAAGTAATTATTAGAACTCTTTTAAATGAAGAAGAGAAAAAGCTAGATCCTTATAAAGAAAGATTACAAAATATGAATATTCATGATATTTTAACACTTGCTAGTATTACAGAGTTAGAAGGTGTTAAAGATGAAGATCGGAAATTAATTGTGGGAGTTTTTAATAATAGGCTTAATCTTGGTATGAATTTGGGTAGTGATGTTACTACATATTATGCTTTTAATGAAGCGATGGATAGTGATTTAACAAGTGAACAATTTAATACTTATAATCCTTACAATACAAGAAGTAGTGAAATGGCTGGGAAATTACCTATTGGACCTATATGTAATCCATCCCTTGCTAGTATTGAAGCTGCTATAAATCCGTTAAGTAGTGATTATCTTTATTTTGTTGCTGATAAAAACAGAAATGTCTATTTTACAAGAAGTATTAGTGAACATAATGCTAAAGTGCAAGAATTGAAAGATAATGGTGATTGGATATGGTAAATAATAATTATGCCCTAATAAAAGAAATAAGAGAGTATGCTAAATTAAATAAAGTTCCTATTATGCAAGATGAAGGTATTGATTTTCTTACTACTTTTATCATTAAACATCAAATAAAAGATGTTTTAGAAATAGGAACTGCTATTGGTTATTCTGCTATTATGATGTGTTTATGTAGTCCTAATGTTAGAGTTACATCTATTGAAAGAGATGAAAAGAAATACTTAGAAGCTGTTAAAAATATTAAGAAATTTCATTTAGAAGATAGAATAACCTTAATATTTAATGATGCTTTAAATGTAAAATTAGATGATAAATATGATTTAGTCTTTATAGATGCAGCGAAGGCTCAAAATATTAGGTTTTTTGAGTTATATGAAAGAAACTTAAAAGATGTAGGGTATATAATAACAGATAATATATATTTTCATGGATTAGTTAAACAAAATGAAAAAGAAATAAAGAGTCGTAATATTAGAGGTATTGTTAGAAAAATAAAAGATTATATTAATTTCTTAAAAGATAACGTTAATTATGAAACTACTATCTATGATGCTGGTGATGGTATTTCTGTTAGTATAAAGAAAAGTAAATGAGGTGATAATGATGTTTTATGTTTTAGCTACTGCTGAAGCTTGTGATGATCTAGCTTTAGCTAATATTCTTTCTCTTTTACAAACAGCTTTTACTATTATTTGTATTGCTGTACCTATTATATTAATTATTAGTTTAATAATAACTTTAATATCAGCAGTTACTAATCCAGATCAAAAGGATCTTTTGAAAAAAATAGTCTTTAAAGTTTTAGCAGCAGTAATTGTTTTTTTCTTACCTAGTATTGTTAATATTATTATGGGATGGTTGCCTGATAATGCAGGGGGCTTTAATGTTACATCTTGTTGGCAAGCAGCAAGAGAAGCAAGTGGTTCTTCAGATTAAAGCTAGAATGATTATTCGTTTTAGCTTTTTCTCTTTAATTTTAAAATAAATCTTGTTAAAATAAACTTAACTAGTGTATAATGTAGGGTATAGGATAGAGGTGAAGTTATGAATCATATCTATACAGGTCTTGATATTGGTAATTCCGAGATTAAGATAGTTGTTGTTAATGCTACTAAAGATGCGTGTTATTTATTAACAGCAACATCTTATAGAACAGAGGGAATTAAAAAAAATGTTATTTATGATGAGAAGAAACTAAAACAATCGCTTCTAAATGCTATAAAACTAACAGAAGAAAAGATAGGTATGAGAATTAGAGAAGTTATTTTAACTTTACCTGCTAATAGAGCTAATATGACGATGGAAAATGGTCTTGTTAATATAAAAGATGAAGTGGTAACTGGAAAAGATATAGATAGGGTAGTTAAAGATACTGTAGCAGATACTTATGATGAGTCAAGAGAATTAGTTAGTTGTCTTCCTATATCTTTTACTGTAGATGATAAAGCTAGTGTTATAAATCCTCTTAAAGAAAGTGGGGAGAAGCTCTTTTTAAAAGCTGTTGTAGCTACAAGTCCTAAAGAAGAGGTGTATCCTTTTATAAATATTGTTAGGAGTGTAGGAATTGATATTGTAGATATTATTTATAATACCCAAGCTGACTATTATACTGTTTCTAGTAAAGAGTTAGATAGAAAGATGGGGGCTATTATTAATATAGGTGCTGATATTACGAGTATTGGAGTCTTTAATAAAGGTATAATGATAAAAAATTCTTATTTACCAGTAGGAAGTAGTAGTGTTGATAAAGATATAGCCTTTATTTATAAAGTAAATATGGAAAGAGCTAAAAAATTAAAAGAAACATTTGCTTTAACAAAAGCAAGATATGCTGATAGTAGTGATGAAGTAATTGTTAAGACTACTGAGAATAAAAAAGTAACGATTAATCAAGTGGAAATTTCAGAAGTTATAGAATCAAGAATAAGAGAAATTTTAAAACTTGCAAAAAATGAGATAAATCGCTTAACAAAAAGAGAAATTAGTTATATAATTGTAGTAGGTGGTATTAGTGAACTAGCAGGATTTAATTATGTAGTAGAAGAAATATTAGGTAGTGCCGCTAGATGTTTAAATATGCAAGAATTAGGGGCTAGACATAATAAATATACAAGTGCTTTTGGTAGTTGTAAGTATTTTGCTAAGAAATGTGAATTGAAAGAAGTAAATATGGATATGTTCAGTGAAGAAGAAATAGATAATATAGTATCACCAAAACGGAATAATGTAATTAATGATAATATAATAAATAAATTTTTTGGTCACTTTTTTGATAACTAATTAAGGAGGAAACAATCATGGGAAATGGACTAGAAATGGATCAATTAGCTAAAATAAAAGTAATCGGCTGTGGTGGCGGCGGTGGTAATGCTGTTAATAGAATGGTAGAATCTGGTGTTAAAGGTGTAGAGTTTATAGTTGCTAATACTGATTTACAAGTTTTAAATAATTCTAAAGCCGATGTTAAGATTCAGTTAGGTGCTAATTTAACTGATGGTCTTGGAGCAGGATCTCGTCCTGATATTGGTAGAGAAGCTGCTTTAGAATCTAAAAAAGAAATAGAAGATGCTTTAACTGGTGCTGATATGGTATTTATTACCTGTGGTATGGGTGGTGGTACTGGAACTGGTGCTGCTCCTGTTGTTGCAGAAATTGCCCAAGCTTTAGGGGCTTTAACAGTTGCTATAGTTACAAAACCTTTTACTTTTGAAGGTAAGAAGAGAATGGATAATGCTTTAAAAGGTTTAGAAGAACTTGAAAAGCATGTAGATACATTAATAGTAATACCAAATGATAGATTAAGAGAAATTATTGATAAGACTACACCAATGTTAGAGGCTTTTAAAGAAGTTGATAATGTACTTCGTCGTGGTGTTCAATCAATATCTGATTTAATTGCAGTTGTAGGACTTGTTAACCTGGATTTTGCTGATGTTCAGTCAGTTATGAAAGATTCAGGTCGTGCTATTATAGGTATTGGTATTGGTATGGGTGAAGATAGAGCGATAGAAGCTGCTAAACAAGCTGTATCTAGTCCATTACTTGAAACTAGTATTACAGGAGCTACTGATGCTATTATTAATATAACTGGTGGAGTTAACCTTACTTTATTTGAAGCTGAGCAAGCTGCTGAAGTAGTAAGAGCGGCATCAGGAAACGATATAAATACAATATTTGGTTCTGTTATTAATGAGAACTTATCGGATGAAGTTATTGTAACTGTAATTGCTACAGGTTTTGAAAGACATGATGAAGGAGAACAAAAACAACCAATTTTCTCTAATGTTCAACAACCAACTAGAAGAACAAGAGAAGAAGTATCATATTCAACAACATCTATACAAGATGATGACGATGATGGTGGTGAATTGTTAGATGATAATGATTATGATTTTCCTCCTTTCTTAAGAGATAAAAACTTTTAGAGCTTAGGCTCTTTTTTAGTTAGAAAGCAGATTTTTCTTGCTTCTTTTTTTCTTTTAGAGTATTCTACTTCTAGGTGATTAGATGAAAGCTTTAAATGATCATGTTAATGTTGTTAATGCTGTTAATGCTGTTTATATTCATATTCCTTTTTGTAAGCAAATCTGTGCTTATTGTGATTTTTGTAAAGTTTATTATAATGAAAAGATAGTTGATAAGTATTTAGATATCTTATCTATGGAAATAAAAGCTAATTATAAGGGAGAATTGATTACATCATTATATATTGGAGGAGGAACTCCTAGTAGTCTTAATATAAAAGAATTAAAGAAGCTTTTTTCTATCTTAAAAACATTTAACTTATCTTCTTGTTGTGAAATTACTTTTGAAGCTAATCCTGATAGTTTAACACTTCCTAAAATAGAACTTTTAAAAGAATTTGGGGTTAATAGAGTTAGTCTTGGAGTTGAGACAATCAATAATAATATACAAAAGACTCTTGATAGAAAAACTTCTAAAGAACAAGTTATAACTTGTATTAACTCTTTAAAAAAAAGAAATATTACTAATATAAATGTTGATTTGATCTATGCTATTGTTAATGAGAGTTTAGATGATTTAAAGAAAGATTTAGATTTTCTTTTATCTTTAGATGTTCCTCATATTTCTACATACTCTTTAATAATAGAAGATCATACGAAATTAAAAATTAATAATATTAAAAATATAAATACTAATCTTGATCGCTGTATGTATGATTTAATTAGAGATACTTTAAAGGCTCATAATTATGAACATTATGAAATATCTAATTTTGCTAAACCTAATTACTATTCTTCACATAATTTAAAATACTGGGAGAATTCCTTTTATTATGGCTTTGGAGTTGGTGCTAGTGGTTATTTAGATAAGCTTCGTTATACTAATACTAAGAGTCTTACTAAATATCTTGATAATAATATTACTAAAGAAAGTGAAACTTTAACCTTAAAAGATGAAATAGAATATCAAATTATGCTTAATTTAAGAACTAAATGGGGGATTAATAAAAATACTTTTCTTAAGAGATATAACCTTGAGATAAATAGAGTCTATAATTATAAAAAATTAGTAGATTTAAATATCTTAAAAGAAGATGATAACTTTCTTTATGTAAATGAAGATTACTTTTATGTTTTAGATGAAATAATTATAGGTAAAATTAAATAGAAAGTTCCCGAATTATTAAAGGAACTTTTTTTAACGACTAAATTCCCAGTCCGAAATTTAATTTATTCCAATTTCCTTTTGACAAATAGGACTACCTTGTATTAATTATAGGTGTTTTAACACTT
>CASDWO010000095.1 GCA_949284575.1 uncultured bacterium | reverse complement strand
ACATTTTTATCTTTTACTCGATCCATTATAGTTGTTATAGATGACCAAGGTAATTTTGCAACATCATGTTGCAAAAATTCATCATTATCAAACTCCGTTGCAAATTTCTTCATATATCTTAAATTTCTTGCAGACATCCCTTTTATTGTAGGAAATTCAATCTTCAAATCTTTTGCCAAAGTATCTATAAAAGATGAACCCCATTTATTATTTTCAACTAACTTTAAACCAATATTATAGTACATTAAAATTAAATTTTTATTTGCATTCGCTACTACTTTATTTCTTGTCGTTATTAGTGTTCTTTTAATATCATTTAATAATTCAAAATATTTATCATTATTTTCTATCATTTTTCCTCCATTATATATTTATCTTCTTCATAATTCCAAATACCTAACTTTCCTTTAGCAAATAGAGGCTTATCTAATACTTCAATATCTTCTAATATCCAAGCATATCTTCCAAGTCTATAATCACCACAAATAAACTCTAACTTATCTTTCTTAATTTTATCTAAAAACTCTTCATCCATATAAACACAGTCTACTAACTTACATTTACAAATGATTAGTCCAAAGTTTAAATCATTACCATCAACAAGTCTCATTAATTCTTTATTATTCTTCCACTCTTTAGGTATCTTAGTAGAACTAGCATGAATATATAATTCTCCTCTATAATTAGTTTTAAAACTTCTAGTTTCTATTTTCTTTTTGCCTAATTTTATTAAAGTTGCATATGGTTCTGTTAAACTAAGTACTTTCACTTTATAATTCCCCCATGACATTTTAATTCATAGATTAACTTTTTATCTTTATATATCTGTTCAGTACCTATAAAGTTTTCCATATCCCCATCTACATTAAAGGTATAAAGATAATCTTCATTTACAAATTCTTTAGGTCCTCTAACAGGAATAACACTTTTATCTTCTCCTACCTTCATAAGAGCGACTCTTAAGACTTTGTCCATAACTTCTTCAGTTAAGCTATCATCTATTGTAACTCCATAATAATTCATACCCCAAAGAATATTATCATTATAATAAACTACTTCTTCACCAATAAACTTAACTCCACCAAAATAAGTATCATGATAAGTAAAGTTGCCATCTGTAAACTCATAATCTTTTGACTTTAATCTACTAGGTATAACTTTAGGAGCATTACTATTAGCATAAGTACCTTTCTTTGCTTTCACTAAAAACTCTAAAAATTCTTTGTTATTTACATCCATATTTTACCTATCTCCTTTTTCTATTTCTAATATCACTATACATCCAGTTTTTTTTATCACATTTATAATTAATGAAGTTGAATTCTTATATAATATCGCTATGTTGTAGAATTTGAGGGATGATAGTGATAATCTTCATAGACATCATAGAAATCTAATATACTATGATTGTCGCAAACATTATCAAATTTAATATCTGTTTGTTTTGTTATAGTACATTTTTCAAAGTAATCAGCTTGTTCTAAATAATCAATACTATAATTTAAGTATTTTAAAAAAGAAAACCAATCTAAATATTCTTGTAAGTGTTTTGTAGAAACACCATGAAAAGTACTAAGAAAAGAAGTAAGCTCAGAATGTATTGAATTTATATTTGCAAGATTATTTCTATCATCATCAACATATGTACCAGATTTTACTTGTTTAAGATTCCAGTTATTTTCTTTAGCAATACTTTCATAAGAACTCTTACAATCAGTAGTAACTTTTTTGGGATTAACAATTTTAGGTGCAATAGTATTTTTAATCATGTCAGAGGTAACAGGACCTGTACCAGCAAGCTCTAGGAAAATGTTATCACATTCATCGATTCCTGAAGTAACACAGGCCTTATGTTTACTTATTCCCCTTTTACTAGATCCACTGCTCTTTCTCTTTTTAGAAGCACGTGGCATATTTTCTTTCTTTGTTCCTTTTAAATTTATAGATAAATAGTATTCATCCAATTCCATATCTCCACTTAATTTAGCATTAGTTCTAATGAACTTTAAACAACTTATCATTTTAAATCTCAAAGTAAAAGCAGTTTTAGTACTAACTCCAATTCTTTTTGCACTTTTTCTGATTGAATGCTTATCAACTAAACATTGATAAGTTTCTTCTATTTGACCATATGTTAATCTAGTATGGTGAAATGGTGTATTAGTTAAAGCATTAAATTTTTTATTACAATCTTTACATTTGAATTTTTGTCTTCCTTTATAAGTGCCATCTTTAACAATATTAGTACTTTTACATTTTGGACAACAGATATTTTGTCTTTCATTACCTATAACTTCATTGATAATACTTTTACTATTTTCTTGCATATCTAATAATTTTTGTAATTTTTTAATAATAGTACGTAATTCATTTGGCAATAAATTATCAATTTCTAATATCATAAAAAAACCTAAAAAAACATCTTTGATTGGCCAGCCTAAAATTTCATTTGTCGAGAATGAATTTAGATTGACTGGCCAATCAAAGATATTCCTTTCTAAATTCACTCTCGACACTATTATTATATCACTATCCCTCAAATTCTACAACATAGCGTATAATATTAAAACTATCACATACTTTAGTTATCTTTTTTGCTTCTTTATTCCACTTAATTACACCATATACGTTAATTAATAAGTACCCAATAGATACAAGTAACATCATTATAGATCCACTCCCTTTATCTACAACAGTTATAATCCAAATCATTAAATCTATAATGTTATTTACTAACCAAATCCACCATGATTCCTTAAACCTTAAAATCATTAAAATTACTCCACATAAATTTATACAGTTTGAACTTGCATCCATAAATGCTAATCTTTGCTCAGGTATTAAGCTTAATAAATATCCAAGAACAAAACTACCTATAATACAAGATAATGT
>CASDWO010000094.1 GCA_949284575.1 uncultured bacterium | reverse complement strand
CTGTACTAATATTTAAAATTTGTGGTAATATATACATATGAAAGAACTCCTTTATTTTATTGTTTTTTTATTATTTATAGGTATATTATACCATGAGTTCTTTCATTTTTTTTTATTTTCCGATAAATTTAGACTCCGTCAGTTTATAAAACTAGTTGCATATTTCTTCTACTTTATGCTAATATTAATTTAACAAGAATAAGAAAGAAGGTAATTAACTTATGAAAAGAAATAATATAGCACGTTTACAAATAGTTACCTGGGGGGGGGCAGTTTACTTGTAAATTAAGTAATAAAGTTACTTTCTTTCATTATGACATAAGAGCAGGATAGAAGTATTCTGTTCTTTTTAGTGCAAGAAAAAAATAAAAGGAGAGGTAATGAAATGAAAAAAAGAAAAGAAGCAGTGTTTACTTTAGGATTAATTGTACTTTTATTAATAGTGATGGTAGGAGTAAGTTATGCAGCATTTAAGTTTACAGGAACAGGAACAAAAGTAAATACGATCACAACTGGTGCGATAAGTATGACTTATGAAGAGACTGAAAATGTTATAACTCTAGATAAAGCATTGCCAACAACAGATAAGACAGGAAAGAGTTTAAGTGATTATTTTGAATTTACAGTAAGTGGTAATATAACAGGAGATACAAATATTAATTATGAGATCAGTGCTAAAGCTGAACCTAATAATACTTTTAATGGCGAAAATGTTAAGTTATATTTAACAAGAGTAACTTCAAGTGGTGAAGAAGAGTTAATGAGTCCTGAAACATACAACGAAGAAAAATCATCTAATAGTTATACAGGAAGACCAGCAGGAGAAATGAGTTTATATACTTCAAGTATGAATGCCAGTGAAAGTAATACTTATCGTTTAAGAATGTATGTTAAAGAAGAATATAATCCACAAAATGATGGAGGAAATAAAACCTTTGGTGTTAAAGTAAATGTCTATGGAAAAGATGGTATAAGTATTGAACCAAATGCTCCAGAACTTGATAGTAATATGATTGCAGTAAGATATGATGGAACAAACTGGATAAAAGCTGATAGAAGTAATATTGATAATAGTTGGTATAATTATCAAGATCAAATATGGGCCAATGCCGTAACGGTAAGTAGTGGAACAAGAGATAGTTATTTAAGTGCAGCTGTAGGAACAGTAATAAATATAGATGATATAGAAACAATGTGGGTATGGATACCAAGATATAGTTACACAATAGGTAGTGAGGACGGAACCAATTATTACGGAAAACAAGGAACATTTTTAGATACAACACCAACGCAAGCTTTACCAGGAGAAATAGATGTTAAATTTGTATCAACTAATACAAAAGATAGAGGAACTGCTAAATATATAGTTAGCTCAGGAATCCAATCAAATAGTTGGTATACACCTGATGGCTTTACCTTTGGTGAAGAAGAGTTAAGTGGACTATGGGTAGGAAAGTTTGAGACAAGTAGTAGTAATCCAAGTGCTGAGTCTGGTGGAGGTAATACTACTAACTTAGATGCAATGATAAAACCGAACGTAACAAGTTGGAGAAATATAAATATAAGTAATGCCTTTACAGTATCTCAAAAGATGAACGATGAAGGAAATAGATATGGATTTACATCAAATGTAGATACCCATATGATGAAGAATAGTGAATGGTCTACAGTTGCCTATTTATCACAATCAAAATATGGAAAATTAGGAAACACTAATTTTACAGGTGCAAATAAAGAGATATATCAAAATAAAAGTGATCAGTTTATAACAGGATG
>CASDWO010000093.1 GCA_949284575.1 uncultured bacterium | reverse complement strand
TGCTGTCTCCCGTAGGAGTCTGGGCCGTGTCTCAGTCCCAGTGTGGCCGATCACCCTCTCAGGTCGGCTACGCATCGTCGCCTTGGTAAGCCGTTACCTTACCAACAAGCTAATACGGCGCAGGCTCATCTTCAAGCGAAGCTTTAAAGGCTCCTTTTAATATATCAAGACGTATCTTAATATATATCATCCGGCATTAGCAATCATTTCTAACTGTTATTCCAGACTTGGAGGTAGATAACCCACGTGTTACTCACCCTTTCGCCACTAAGTGGGAATCCAAATCCGAATCTGTGCAAGCACTTCATCTTCAATGGGCCACTTCGTTCGACTTGCATGTCTTAGGCATGCCGCCAGCGTTCATCCTGAGCCAGGATCAAACTCTCAATAAAAATTATTTAAAAGTTTAATTATTTTAATTCAATCCCGACAACTCATAATTGACGTTTTGCTTAGTTTTCAAAGAACATTTTTGCTTCTTTCTCAAGTTGCGTTTCTAATATATCAAACTTAATTCTTTTTGTCAACACTTTTTTTAATTTTTTTGTTGATTTTTTAGTTTGATTTTTTGGACATCGATTAATTAATCAATGCCATTTCACTATAACAATTTTGTCGTTTCTTGTCAACACTTTTTTTAATTTTTTTTGTTTTTTTCTTAACAAGAAAATCTCAAAATCGCTACAACGCTTTCTAATATAGCAGACCTTTAAATTAGTGTCAACACTTTTTTGCAAAATTTTTTATTTTTTTTCTTTTTTAAGATTTTCGTAATATTTTACCCACCTTTTTACTTGATCTTTTGAGAAGAATTCACTTTTATTTTTTATTTCTTTAATTAAATTATTTAACTCTTTTTTGATAATATAATCTATTTCTTTTGGATATTTATATTGTTTCTTATGGTAATTATATTCATTCTTATCAACAATCTTAAAACTACCACTAGGAAAAACTTTTACATCTAAATCATAATCTATATATTTTATAGTATTACTTTCAATAATTATGGGACTTGCCATATTACAATAATAACATATGCCACGATCTTTGTATTGACCTATAATATTGTACCATTTATTCAAGAAAAAAAATAAGATTGCTGGTTCCTTTGTTTGCCAAGTATGGCCATCTTTTTCCGTAACCTTGGTATGATCATTAGCAAAAATTAACACTCCTTTTTTAAAATTATAGTTTAATAAGGTGGCTTCATCCCAAGATTTATATATTTCACCATTATGTTTATAACTGTGTATTTGATATTTTTTGCCAATTATTAATTTCTCCAATTACATCATCCTTTCATTTGACAAAAGTAAAAGTAAGTTGAAAGACTTACTTTTTATTTAAATATTTTATAGCCCAACAGCCAATAATAAAAATTAGAATAGCGGTTACTACCCAAAAAACAGGATTAGATGTATATTGATCTAAAAAATTATTAATTTTTAAATTAAGATCCTCTAAAAAGCCTTCTAAATCAAATAGTATCATATTATTCATCCTCTTCTTTTTCTACTTCTTTAACAACTTTAGCATTTCTAGTTTTATTGGCCTTTTTATGATTATTTTTATTTTCATCTTTACTTATTTCAATACTAAGGCCTGTGCTTTTCTTTAATATCATAGTATTAACAATATCTAATATAGCATAAATAGCAATGAAGAGTCCAATAACTCTTATTACTAAAACAGCGCTCTTAAAGGGGTTAAATAGTAAGATCACTCCACAAATTAGACAAAGAATAGCTGTTATTAAAGAGGGAAGAAAATATTTATTAGAATAATTTTTTAAAACTAGTGCCTGTTGAATCTTTAAAGAGCTACTTATTATAATTGCTATTCCTATAAATATAGGTATAATGCTACCAATAGTTTCAGGGACAGTTATTAAAAATATACCGGAAATAATACTTACAGTTCCATAAACAATATTTAGCTGATTGAAAATATCTTTATAATTATTTCTAATAAATTTAATAATGGCTATTATACCTAAAGCTATTAGAACTCCGCCAATAATATAAGATATAGCTAATAAAGTTGAATCAGATTTAAAAAATAATAATAAACCTAATAATAAAAGAAATAAAGAGCTCATTAAAGATGGCCATATAACTTTTTTAATTTCTATTTTCATTTACATCATCCTCTTTTTTATATTCTATCATATTTTCTTTAGCTTGACTAGGTTCATTTTCTTGATAAGCAATTGTACTAATATTTTCTGTTTTTGTTAGGCGTTCATAAAGCAATAATTTTTTTCGCCCTAAAAACTTTAAGAATATCTCAAAATACATAACAATTAAGAAGAGAATGTAAAATAAGTTAAATAATCCTTCAAAAGGAAAGGAATAGTTATTTAATAGTGTTACTAATAATAAAGGACCAAAAACAATTCCTAAATAAAGAATAGTTTGTCTTAAAAAAACAGCTATTTTTTCATGTTTATATTTACTAATTAATTTTATTTTAACGATATATTTACCAGTTGTATACCCAGTTAAAGTTGGTATTAAAATATAGTATATGATTATGGTAATTAGTAAACTATTTATAATATTATTAAAATCCATTAAGAGTTGTAAAAAGAAAATTATTGTAGTAATAACAAAAATATCGATAATGAATGCTAAAAAACGTCTATAAATTGAAACAGTCTTCCCTTTTTTATAAGATATTTTATCAATCTCATCTCTATTTGGTAAAAAGATAGTAATTAAAGGGGTAATAAGGTAACCTAAAGCACCACCTAAAGTATTGATAATTAAATCATCAACATCAAAAAGACGATAAGCTTTAGGATAAAGGCCATAAAGACCTGAGAGTTGAGTTAATTCGAAAAAAAGACTTAAAAAGAAAGTATAGATAATAGTAGTATACCATTTTTTCTTAAAATAATATCTTAGATAAATACCAAAAGGAATGGTAATTGCGATATTGAAAAGAGTTGTATAAACAATTGGTGATTTAAGAAAAGATAAAATACTTGATGTTTCTTTAAAAGCTTCTATAAAGTCTTTTATAAAAGAAAAAGGAATTAACTGGGGGATTTTTAAAGGCATCTTTAGAACTTCTTCTTTATTGGGAAGTGGTAGGATTACCAAAAAATAAGCAGCTAATAAATAAAGAATAAAAGTATAGACAATACTACTTCTAATTAAGGGAACAGAGCCATATTTATGATACTCTATTAAAAGATATGGTAGAGTAATAACAAAAGCTAATAAGGGAAATATAAGAAAAGCTGTCTTTATTGATTCTAAATATACTTCCATAGATTACCTAAAATAATTCAAGCACTTCATCTAAAGAAGTTAAACCAGCAAAATATTCTTCTAATTTTTCTAGAAAAGTAGAGGTTTGATTATTTTTTTCTAATAGTTTTTTTAATGAAGTAATAGCAATACTACCTTCTACTGTAAAATGTTTTTTATAAGATACAGCTTCTTCTTTATTTGTATATAGTAAAACACCATAACTATAATTACGACTAGTCTTACTGTTACAGGTTAATAAAATATCTCCTAAAGCACCATAGCAAATAGAAGTATTCTCATCTCCTCCAAGTTTTGTAACTAGTTCTTTAGCATATTTATATATTTTAGTAAGATAATAAGCTTTAGTAGAGTCCCCTCTATATTTACTATCAATGCTTCCCATAAGAATTGCTAAAACGTTTTTTATAATACTATATAATTCTAAGCCACGATAGTCTTCAATAACTTCTATTTCGACATTAGTATTTTTAAATAAAGACAATACTAGCTCTTTAGTCTTTTGATCTTTTGTACCAAGAGTAAGACCAGATTTACTATTTACAATTAATTCTTTAGCAAATGTTGGACCAGCAAGATAGGAAACTTGTCCTTTTAATTTAAGTTCTTCATAAATTTCAGTCATTAATAGATCAGTATTTTTTTCAAGGCCTTTTGATACTAATATTACCCTACTATCATCAGTTAGATAATCTTTAATCCTTATTAATACTTCTCTTACATTATTACAAGGAACTGCTACTATAATTAAACAAGAATTATTTAAGGCTTTCTTTAAGTCCATAGTGACATTTAAATTAGAAGCTAATTCTATACCTGTTAAGACTTTATCATAACTGTTATTATTAGTTATTTCCAAGTATTCCTCTTCAAAAGCCGTCCAAAAAACAATATCAGCTTTACTTTTTTCATGTAATAAATTTCCAAGAGCAAGACCAAAGGCTCCAGTTCCTAATATTGTAATTTGCATATTATCACCTCATATTAATGATACTAATATCTTCTCTTTTTGACAAGAAAAATAATCTTACTAATTTGTAAGATTATTACTTAACCTCTGTTCCGCCAAAGATCGATATACAGTTAATTGTTAAAGTTGACGTCTTCTTTTTGTCAGTAGTGACTGCTTTATTTTCATTACCTCCAAATAGTGAGAAAGAATTAAATTTCACTTTGAAATTATCATTTACAAAGATACTAGTCCCTCCAAAAATAGAATAAGCATTAATAGTTATATCTTCTTTTAACTCTAATCCTCTTAAATCTAAATCTACTCCACCAAAGATACTATAAATATTAGCATTTTTAAAATTAGTATCTGTTACTCTTTCTTCTAAACCACTAAAGATACCATAATAGTTTTTTAGATTATTATCTTTTCTTTTAAATACTTTTTTTACTTTTAAACTCTCTATTACAATGAATATCCCTATGATTATTAAAAGAATAGGAAAAAATGCGTCATCTAGCGGGTCTTTAATAATATTTAATTCTTCTAATAAAAACCAAGTTCCTAAATATAAAACAGTTGTGTTTGCAAGAGTAAATTTCTTCCCTTTTAAAATATAGTATAGAGAAGATGCTATTAAAGCTAGAGGTATTAAATAAGAAAAATCAATACTAAACTCTGGAGCGATTATTGATATTAAAAATAAAGCTCCTATTAAAATAAAAATTAAACCTATAAACATAGTACACTCCTCCTATGTAAATTATATATGATATATGTAGTATTAACAACTTAAATGTATAAATTTCTTTATTATGGCAAGACTATTATTGGTCATATAACCAGTAGTCGAATAGCCAGTACTCTTGTTAAAATGAATTTGAGGGCGATATAATGAAGAAAGATGGTATTGAGATTAGAATTGGCAATAGTGCTTTTTGTTTTAAGCTTGGTTCAATTCTTAAAGAAAGGAAAATAAGTAAAAACAAGCTAAGCCAAGACACAGGAACTGATTATAAAGTTGTTACTAGGTATATAAATGGAGAAGTTGAAAGACTTGATTTATTTATTCTAGAAAGATTTTGTACTTATTTAAACTGTGAATTATCCGATATTATCGAACTTAAAAAGAATATGTTTAAAGAAAAACTTAAGGATTAGACCTTAAGCTTTTTCTTTTTAGGAATAAAATGTTCAATACCTTTATATTTATCTCTTTTTTTAATATAGAAATATCCTAAAATAGAGAAAAATAAGGCTCCTATAAAATTGACTAATAAGTCTTCCATGGTATCTATTATACCTATATCTAAATAGCCATCTGATATTGTTATCATATCATTACCATAATAAATCTCTGTTTTATTTATATCTTTAATTATCTCAGGATCAAAAGCATTAGCATTTTTTAGATTAACTGAAGATATTTGATTTACAATAGTATCTTTTTGCATATCAGTTTTTAAAATATTATCTGCTGAAAATTCAAAGAATTCCCAAACTACTCCAACGGTCATGGAAAAACAGAAAGATACTAAAGCAACAAAAATTGGACTTAATTCAAAATTAAATTTATCTGTTCTATTTAAAATATCAATTAAAGAAAAACCTATCGCTGCTGCTAGAAATCCATTTAACGTATGGAGAATTGTATCCCAGTTAGGAATAATATTATAAAAGTTTTGAATTTCTCCTAGAATCTCTGCTGAAAAGATAAATAGTAAAATGATTATTTCTAAGACATTAGGAATACTTACTTTAAGTTTATCTTCAACAAAGAAAGGTATCACAAATAATACTAAAGTTAATAGACATAGGAAAACATTATGATAATTTCCCATAAATATTTCTCTAATTAAACAGAGGATAACTAAAAATCTTAAAACAGTATAAAAGATAGCAACTTTTTTATTTTCTTCCTCCTTATAATATTCTGCTAATCTTTTTTCGAAATTTTTTAATTTTTTTAACATATGTCTACTCCTTTTATATAATTATAGAGGATATTTTATTTTGTGTAAAGATATGATACAATATGAGATATGAAATTATTAAACGTTAAACGGAGGTGTTAATATATGAAATTACCGATCGTGGCGATTGTAGGAAGACCTAATGTTGGGAAAAGTACTTTATTTAATAAGATTGCTGGTAGCCGTATTGCTATTATAGAGGATACTCCTGGGGTTACAAGAGATAGACTTTATGAAGAAGTGAGTTATTTAAATAAACCTTTTTATTTAGTTGATACAGGAGGAATTGACCTTGGTGATGAGAAGTTTAATGATGAGATAAAGATGCAAGCGGAGATTGCTATTAATGAAGCAGATGTAGTCATTTTTGTTCTTGATGCTAAAGATGGTATTACTAGTAATGATTTAGTAGTTAGAGATATTTTAAGACGTAGTAATAAAAAAATAGTTGTTGCAATTAATAAGATGGATAATAAAGGTAGTTATGATAATATTTATGACTTTTATGAACTTGGCTTTGATAATTATATTCCTATTAGTGCGATTCATAATACTGGTTATATTGAACTTATGGATGAAGTTACTAGTGGATTTAAAACTAAGGATGAAAGTGATGATGATGAAAGATTAAAAATTGCAATTATCGGTAGACCTAATGTTGGTAAGAGTTCTTTAACTAATGCTATTTTAAATGAAGAGCGGGTTGTTGTTAGTGATGTAGCAGGGACAACAAGAGATTCTATTAATACTATCTTTAAATATCACGATGAAGAGTTTGTTTTAATTGATACAGCAGGAATGAGAAAAAAAGGTAAAGTTTATGAAGCGATTGAGAAGTATAGTTTATTTAGGTCAATGAACTCTATTGATAAAAGTGATATATGTCTTTTAGTAATTGATGCAGAAGATGGTATTAAAGAGCACGATAAACATATTGCAGGTTATGCGATAGAACGTGGTAAGGGATTAATTATCGTTGTTAATAAATGGGATGCAGTAGAAAATGCTAATATTTCCGAGTTTAAAAAGTTAGTTAGAAGTGAATTTCAATTTGCAAGTTATGCTCCTGTTGTCTTTTTATCAGCTTTGACTAAAAAAAGGATTCATACTTTAATGCCTGAAGTATTAAAGGTAAAAGAAAATATTAATAGAGAGATTAAGACTAGTGTTTTAAATGAAGTTATTGAAGATGCTTATAATTTAAATCCTGCTCCTAGTTATAAAGGTAAAAGACTTAAGATTTACTTTGTTAGTCAAACAGGAGTAAAACCTCCTAAGTTTACTTTTAGAGTTAATAGTAAAGGATTAGTACATTTTTCATATGAAAGATATTTAGAAAATAAATTAAGAGAGAATTTTGAACTTGAAGGTACTCCTATTATCTTACAATTTAAAAATAGGAATGGAGAATAATTATGCTATTTAAAAGAATAGATCCGAAATTAGAAATTGAAGGTATTGATAAAGCGGTAGAGATTCTTAATGATAGATTTCAAAAAAAGCTTATTAGTTTAGAAGAATTTAATAAAAAATCAGTTGAGTTTGGAAGAAGAAAAGCTAAGTGTTTAAAAAAGTTAGAAAAACAAGAGAGGAATAATTAGTAAAAATAGAAAGAAAATATAAAATAACAGAGGTCATATATAATGATATTGTAGATTTTCTTTCTATAAATAATATAGAAATTAAGATAGAGAAACAAAACGACATTTACTTCTTTCCTCTTCACTTTCTTTATAAATAAAAACTTCCCTAACAAGTAATATATAGTAACAAAAATATTAAAACCTCATACTATAGAAGTAGGAGGTTTTCTATGTTTGGAGATAGTTTTTTTAAGAAAGTTGAACAAAAGACTAATGTTAATAAAGATACGATTTTATCTTTAGCAGACAAATTACAGAAAGGTAATATGAAAGATGAGAAAGTACTTTCAGAAGTAGTTGATGAGATTGCTAATATGACTGGTAAAAGTGTTAGTAGTGAGAAGAAAGATAAAATAATAAAAGCGATTATGAAGGATGAAGTTCCTGATAATGTTGATAAAATGTTTTAAGAGTAGTCAATAAACTACTCTTTTTAAATTAGTTCTTTTAAGTTAAGAAGACAGCTTTTAATTAAGGCTTTTATCGTTTTTAAAATAGACCTGTTCGGCAAGGTTATTGAACAAAATAGCCAAAATATGATATCATTGATTCAAGAATATAAAAGTGGTGATGATAATGATATATATATTAATAGCACTTATAGGTGTAATAGTAGGTATGCTTATAATTATAATTTTTAATGCAATCAATGAAAATGTAAAAGAAAAACAATATTTAAGGGAATATAAGGAAATCATTGAAGAATGTTTAAAAGATAATTCAACAACTGATAAACATGTTAAAAAAAAGGAATCCAAATAAAATTAGAAAAATGGTTACAAATTGAGGATGATAAAAAATTTAAACTACATACTGGTGTAAAAAGAGAAGTATTTTTTAAAATGTTAGAAATACTAAAAGAAAAGTACAATCAAATACATGAAAAAGGTAGTTTTAAAGGAATTGGTCCAGGATGTAAACTAGTACTTGCTTTAACCTATTGGAGAGAATACAGAGCAATGAGACAAATGGGATTAGATTATGATCTTTCGCCATCAACAGTTTGCGATAGTATTAAATGGGTAGAAAATACATTATCAGAACATCCATTATTTTGTCTAGAAGATATAAAAAGTGAAATAGCCAAATTAGAACAAGAAGGATATGAAGTTAAATATATTATAGGGGATGTTGAAGAACAAGGTATTGAAAGGCCTCAGATTAACCAAGAAGAAAACTATTCTGGGAAGAAAAAAAGACATACAACTAAAAATCAAATTATAATAGACGAAAATACAACAAGAATTATTAATGTACATAATGAAAGAGGAAAAGTTCATGATTATCAAATGCTTAAAGATAGTGATATTATAGATGATTTAAATGAACTAGGTATTGGTGGTAAATTTGATAGTGGTTATCAAGGCATTCAAAAAGAACTTGATAATGCAATAATTCCATATAAAAATGGTAAGTATCATGAACTTACTGAAGAAGAAAAAGAACATAACAAAGCATTATCATCAGAACGTATTAAAATAGAACATACAAATAGAACTATTAAAATTTTTCGTATTATGAAAGAAACTTATAGAAATCATATGAATAGATATGAAAAAAGGTTAAGAATAATTTGTTGTTTATATAATCAAAATTTATAATTGAGCTTGCCGAACAGGTCTA
>CASDWO010000092.1 GCA_949284575.1 uncultured bacterium | reverse complement strand
TAATTAAAATGATATATGTAATTATGGGGCCTACTGCCTCTAAAAAAAGTGAATTAGCAATAAAGCTACATGAAAGATTACCTCTTTCTTATATAGTTAATTTTGATTCTTTTCAAGTATATAAAGAACTTGATAAAGGAAGTGCTAAACCTTCTAAAGAAGAATTAGCTAAAGGGTATTATCTTTTATATGATTATTTATCTTTAAATGAAGCAAACGATGTTGCTTCATTTCAAATCTTAGGTAGAGAAGTAATTAATAAATATATAAATACTAATCATGATTTAATCTTTGTTGGAGGAACAGGTCTTTATATTAAAGCAATACTTTTTAATTATATCTTTACTAAAGAAGATATAAAAATGAGTAAAGATTATAAGAGTAATTATTCTAATGATGAACTTTATCAAGAGCTTTTAGCTCTTGATAAAGAAGATGCTTTAAAAATAGGAATTAATAACCGTAAAAGATTATTAAGATCACTTTTTATTAATGAAATACATAATAAAAATAAAAATGAATTAAATAATAATAAAAAGAATGAATTATTATATAAAGATGTTAGATTTATCTATATTAAACCTTCTAGAGATACATTATATTTTAAGATTAATAAAAGAGTGGATAAAATGATTGATAGTGGATTAATCGAAGAAGTTAAATATTTATTTTCTAAATATGATATAAATTCTAATGGCTTAAAAGCCATTGGATATAAAGAATTTATTCCATATTTAGAAAATAAAGCATCTTTAATAGATACTATTGAATTAATAAAGAAGAATACAAGGAATTATGCTAAAAGACAATATACCTTCTTTAATAATCAATTTAATAGTGTTAATAAATTAATTTATGAGGATATTAAAGAAGCTATATTAGATATAGATAATATTATTATTAAGTAAGATATATAAATATAAATGAGAGACCAAAATGGTCTCTCATTTTAAGTATGTATATCTATTTAATATATTAATTGATGATGCCAAACTTAGGATTTAAAAATTAATTTAGTTATTTAAAAAAATATAAATAGGCAAATATCTTTATAAAATTTTTCTAAAGAATTATCCGATAATTTCCATAAAATTAAGTGATGAAAGATATTCGACAATTCGGATGCAAACATTCTCCTTCTTAATATTTTTTAAATAAAAAATCTTTTAAGAAGGAGACTTATCAATTTTCTATCTTATAGTGTTCTTAAAAAATCTAAATCCCCTAAAACTCCCTTCGTTTTTTAAAGAAATTTTTTTGGTCCTTTAACAAAACGTGGGGACAAAAATAAGGGTTAACAAATCGTGGGGAATTCCCTACTCGGTTCTTTTTAATGAAAAGCCTCCTATAATGAAGTTGTCTAACAAACAAAAAGGAGGTTTTTCTTATGGATAATTATACCATTATTGAAAGTTTAGGTTTGGACATAAAAGAGCTTGCAAAATTCGAGCCAATTTTAGACACTGAAGTGATTTATGTTTTCATTGTTTTAAAAAGGATGATTCATAAATGCCCTTATTGTGGTTCTGAAAAACTGTATCTTAAAGAGCGGAAAACAGGTATGGTTAAAAGTGCACTTCTTACTTCAGTCGCATATTTAGAAGTCAAATACCCGCGATATCTTTGTTGCAATTGTAGAAGAACATTTTCACAAAAACTCTCTATTTCATATAGCACAAATAAATCTAAAAGATTTGTTGATAAAGTCCTTCGTGAATGTCTTAAAGTTAGAACATATCTAGATATTGCTGATCAGTTTGATACAAATGCAATGGAGATAATGAGAATATTTGATAAATTTCACCCTAATTTAAGAGAAGAAATAGGTGAAATAATTTGTATAGATGAATTTTCTAATACAAGAAAATCTTATAGCAAGTACGCTTGCATGATTGTTAATTTTGAAACTCATAAAATAGTTCACATTTTAAGAGACAGAAAACTTGATTATTTAAGAGAATATTTGAGAAAACAGCCTAAATATCAGCTAAATCGTGTTATTGCTGCTTGTGTTGACATGTATGATGGATACATTACTGCAGTCCAAGAATTTATGCCAAATGCTGAAATTGTAATAGATCCTTTTCATTACATGAGGTATTTTACAGACGCACTGCAAAAAATACGAATTAGAATTGTTGATGATGAATGTAACTATCCAGATAAAACGCGGTTCAAAAAACATCGGAAAATGTATACAAAAAGAAGCGAAGAATTACCTGAAGAACTTATGATATTAAATAGCGGAGAAGCAATTTCATATTACGACAGGATAAATCGTTTTATTAAAAACAATTATGAATTAGACTATCCTTATCACTTGCTTCAAGACTTTTATTTTACTTCAAAAAGATGTAACTACACAGAAGGTTGTTCATTAATTGAAAATACTATTCGTCGTATGGAACAAAGCGGTATTGAAGAGTTACAAGAGTGTGCATCAACACGGTCAAATTATAAAGAATTCATTAAAAATTCATTTAAGCTTTATAAAGGGAAAAGAGTTACTAATGGTCCTATTGAAGGAATTAATTCTAGGGTTAAAAGTTATAAAAAACTTATCTGCGGTTACAAAGATTATGAACGCTTTTATGAGCGTGTCATTTATGTTATCAATTCGAGTAAAAAAGGAAAGGCTGATTAGCCTTTCCCTAATTGGTTCATTTCAATGAAATTGGAAATTCCCTAAAATTCCCCACGATTTGTTAAAGAACC
>CASDWO010000091.1 GCA_949284575.1 uncultured bacterium | reverse complement strand
TGAAATAACTCCTGGTAATTTTACTTTTAGAACTATTGAATTTGAACAAATGGAATATCAAACTTTCTGTAAAGAAGGAGAAGATAGTGAATTATATAAATATTTTAAAGAATATGCTAAAAAATATTTTATGGATTTAGGGTTAAAAGAAGAAAACCTTAGATTTCATGATCATGAGAAGTTAGCTCACTATGCAAAAGAAGCTTGTGATATAGAATATTTATTTCCTTTTGGTTGGGGCGAGATAAATGGTACTCATAATCGTACTAATTATGATTTATCAAGACACCAAGAATACTCTTCTGTTAGTGAAGAATATTTAGACCCTACTACTAATGAGAAATATATTCCTTATATAATAGAGTCAACTGTTGGTGCTGATAGACTTACTTTAGCAATAATTGCAGAAGCTTATAGAAAAGAGACTTTAGAAGATGGAAGTGAAAGAGAAGTATTAAAGATTAAACCATTTTTAGCACCTTATAAAGTAGCAGTTCTACCTTTAATTAAGAAAAAACATAGTGAAAAAGCTAATGAAATATATAATTTATTATCTAAAAACTTTATGGTTAGTTATGATGAAGCAGGATCTATTGGTAAAAGATATAGAAGAAGTGATGCTATTGGAACTCCTTACTGCTTAACTGTTGATGATAATACAATTGAAAATAATACAGTTACTTTAAGAGACCGTGATACAATGGAGCAAATAACATTAAAAATTGATGAAGTTATTCCTTATATTGAAAAGAGGATTAAATTTTAATGAGACCTGTTATTGGTATCTTAACAAGAAGTGGTCTTAATGAAAATGGTAGACCTATAGAGTACTGTATGGAAAGTACAAGAAGAGCAATTATTAGATCAGGTGGACTTCCTCTTATGTTAACACCTCCGCAAGATATAGATTATTTTACTACTAAAAGTAGTGAAGCTCCTGATTTAACTTTAATGGAACAAGAAATGATTTTATATCAAATAGAATTATTAGATGGATTATTTATTCCTGGTGGCGATAAGATTACTAAATATGATTACTATGTTATAAATTTTTGTCTTAAAAGAAATATACCAATACTTGGAGTATGTTTAGGTATGCAGATGATCGCTAATTATAAAATAGATAACTTTAAACTTTTAGATGTTCCTAATAAAGAAGTTCATTTTAAAGAAGATTATAAAGAACAAGCTCATTCAGTTGTGATAGATAAAAATAGTCTTTTATATCAAATATTAGGTAAAGAAGAGATAATGGTTAATTCTCATCATTTAAGATGTGTAGATTATACAAAAGAATGTAATGTTATAGCAAAAAGCACTGATGGAGTAATTGAAGCTGTAGAACTTAAAAATTATGACTTTTGTTTAGGAGTACAGTGGCACCCTGAAGTTACTATTAGTGATGATATTAATTCTAAAAAGATATTTGCATATTTCTTAAAGAAAGCTGAAAGTAGAAATAAAGAAAAGAGCTTTAATAAGTAGGAGGTATTGGTATGGCAATAAATGCTTATGAAAAATTTGTTGAAGTAATAGAAAAAAGTGTAAGAAATAGTATTAAATCATCAAGAATAATTGAAGATGAAATAGAATTAAGTGAAATCTTAAAAATGGTTGATAAAATGGGCTTTTCCCTTGATCTTATAAAAGAATATTATCAACTTTCTAGAATAATGGCTCATGAAATTATTTATGATAATGATTTAATTATGTTATCTAGTATAATTACCTATAAAGAAGAAGGAACTAATGGTAAAGAAAGAACAATTAACCAAACTTCAATATTTTCATCTTATGATGAAGAGCCTCTTATTAATATTACTATGAAACAAGAAAAGAAATCATGGTTACAATATTTAGTTACTACTAACCCAAGTGATGATATTTTTAAGGAAAAAGATATTGTAGTTCAAGATGTTTCTATTAGTCTAAAAGGAATAAACTGTAAAGCTAATTTTAAAAGTTATAAGAGTCTAAAAGATAATTCTTTATTAGTTGAGAAATGTAGACAATTAAATAGTTTTGAAGATTTTGAAAATCATGAAATAGAGATAATTTACAACAAAGATAAAGCTATTTATGCAGAGTTTTCTAATAAAGATAATATTGGAATGATTAACTTTAATTCTAATAGTATATTAACTGCTGAAGATGTAGTTGATATGATTAATGAAGAAGTAGATACTATTTGTAGTGTTATTAAAACAAATATAAAAAGAGCATCTAACAACAAAAATGCCAAACAAAAAAATAAAGAATATTAATATTTTAATAAGTGATGGATATTACAGGAAGGAGAAGTAGCATATGAAGGATAAGTACAATATGTCTTTAGAAGATAATATATTTTTTGCTAAAAGAAAACTTGTAGACAATATTTATAAGAGTGCTAATCTAGAAGGAATTGCTGTAACTTTTGCTGATACTTATGCTTTTATGAATAATGTTAACACAGGTAATATTTCTGTTGATGATATGTTAAAACTTAAAGGCTTAAAAGATGGATGGGAATATGTAATTAATCATGTTAATGAAGAACTTACTATAGATTTTATTAAGAAAATACACTTTGAAGTATGTAAAGGACAAAATATATATCCTTTAGGCGAGTTTAGAGATAAAGGTGTTGGAATAACTGGTACTTCTTGGAGACCAAAACTTCCTAGTGAATGTGATTATGATGAAGAATTAAAAGAGATTTTAAGTAATAAAAATAAATTGGATAGGTGCATTGATTTATTCTGTTGGCTTCAAAGGTCTCAAATGTTTTTAGATGGTAATAAAAGAGTATCAAATTTAGTTGCTAATAAAGAAATGATTAAAAATGGTCAGGGTATAATAGCAGTACCTGTTGAAGAAATTGGTAACTATTTAACTAAGTTAATTGAATACTATGAGACGGGAGATAATACTAAGTTAAAAGAGTGGATTTATGAAAATTGTATAGACGGTGTTTAATTTTATGCAAAAAAAACTGTTGACAAACCTAGACTTTTAGCATAAAATAGTTGAAGAAAAGGAAAGAGATGGGTCTTTTATTAATATACCCCACCACCTGATTGATAACTATGTCAATAGGTAAAAAGCCAAGATAGAGATAAATAATATAATATTATTTTGGTTTTTAAGTGGGTATAATATATCCACTTTTCTTAATTTATGGAGGTGTTAATTATAGCAAAAGATAATAAGAGTCAATTAATTAATGAGCAAATAACCGCTAAGGAAGTACTAGTTATAGGGCCTAATGGTGAACAGGTAGGAATTAAATCAATTGAAGATGCAAGAACTCTAGCAAGATATGCTAATTTAGATTTAGTTTTAATGAATCCTAATGGAACTCCACCTGTTTGTAAAGTAATGGATTATAATAAATACCGTTATGAAAGACAAAAGAAAGAAAAGGAAGCCTTAAAGAAACAAAGAGCTTCTCAAGCTGAATTAAAAGAATTTAGATTATCACCTGTTATTGATGTAGGAGATTTTGAGACAAAACTAAAAAATGTTATTAAATATCTTCAAAAAGGTGATAAGATAAAACTTACAATTCGCTTTAAAGGAAGACAAATGGCTCACACAGAACTTGGTCGCGAAGTACTTGAAAAATTTGCTAGTAGGACTCTAGAATATGCAACAATTGAACAACATCCAAAGCTAGATGGCAAAACTATGACAATGTTTTTAGTGCCAATTAAAGAAAAATAGAAGGAGGAATTATAATGCCTAAATTAAAAACACATAAAGGTAGTAAAAAAGTATTTAAGAAAAGAAAAAATGATTATAAAATAGGACATCCAGGAAGTAGACATAATACTGGATACAAATCAAGAAAAGTAAATAGAAAGAAAAGAAGTGCATCTACTTTATCTAAAGCAGATCAAAATCGTTTAAAGAACATTATTTAATAAAAGAAGGAGGATGTAAAGATGGCAAGAGTTAAGAATGGAGCAGTTACAAAAGCTCGTCATAAAAAAGTATTAAAACAAACTAAAGGATACTTTGGTAGTAAACATAGACTTTATAAAAGTGCAAAAGAACAATTAATGCATTCAGGTCAATATGCATTTAGAGATAGAAAAGCAAAAAAACGTGAATTTAGAAAATTATGGATAACTAGAATTAATGCAGCATGTAGAGAAAATGGTATTAGTTATTCTAGATTTATAGAAGGATTAAATAAAGCAGGTGTAGAAGTTAACCGTAAAATGTTAAGTGAAATTGCTATTAATGATCCTAAAGCCTTTACTGAATTAGTTGAAGTTGCTAAAAAAGGTAAAGAAGGAAAAATAAAAGCAACTGAAGTTAAAGAAAGTAAAGAAGTAACTGTTAAGAACACATCTAGTAAAAGTGAAGTAAAAGCTACTGAAAAGAAAGAAACACCAAAGAAAGATGATAATACTAAAAAAGAAAATACTGACTATAGTAAAATGACAGTTTCAGAACTTAAAGAAATTGCTAAAGAGAAAAATATTGCAACTACTGGATTAAAGAAAGCTGAAATTATAGAATTATTAAATAAATAAACATATTTTGGAATTTAATTATCTAGTGCTGCTAAAACTATTAAAGTTATTAGACAGTGATAATTTTTTGAACAAAATAGAAGATTAAAACGAAAAGGAGATTTGATTATGAGCGTAGTATCAATGAATTATTTATTAGAAGCAGGTGTACATTTTGGACACCAAAAAAGAAGATGGAATCCTAAGATGAAGGAATACATCTATACAACTAGAGATGATATTTATATTATCGATTTACAAAAGACATCTAAATGTTTAGATAAAGCTTATGAAGCTTTAAAGAAAATAGTTGAAGATGGTGGTAAAGTTCTATTTGTAGGAACTAAAAAACAAGCTATGGAAGCAGCTGAAGAGAGTGCTTTAAGAACTAATATGTATTTTGTTAATGAAAGATGGTTAGGTGGTACTTTAACTAACTTCAAGACTATTAGATCAAGAATTAAAAGAATGGAAAATATCGAAAAGATGGAAGAAAACGGTACTTTCGATTTATTACCTAAAAAAGAAGTAATTGGTCTAAAGAAAGAATATGAAAAATTAAATAAAAACTTAAGAGGAATTAGAGAAATGAAAAGACTTCCTCAAGCTTTAGTTATTGTTGATCCTAAAAAAGAAGAGATTGCTATTAAAGAAGCAAGAATCTTAAATATTCCTGTATTTGGAGTAGTTGACACTAACTGTGATCCTGATATGGTTGATTATGTTATTCCTGGTAATGATGATGCAGTAAGAAGTGTTAAGCTTTTAATTGGTGCTTTAACTAATGCTATTGCAGAAGTTAATGGTAATGAAGTAATTGACTATATAAGTGAAGAAGATAAAGAAAATAAAGCTAAAAAAGATAATAAAAAAGTAAAAAAAGAAATTAAAAAAGAAGTAAAGAAAGAAGAAATAAAAGAGGAAGTTAAAGAAGAACCTAAAAAAGAAGAAACTAAAGATTATAGTAAAATGACAGTTGCAGAACTTAAAGAAATTGCTAAAGAGAAAAATATTGCAACTACAGGTTTAAAAAAAGCAGAAATAATAGAAGCATTAAATAAATAAAAAAACAAATAAGGAAGGAGGGAGGGCTAAGCCCTTCCTTTTTCGATAAATTAAGAAAGGATGAATATTATGTTTAAAGCAAGTGATGTAAAAGAATTAAGAGATAAAACTGGAGCAGGAATGCTTGATTGTAAAAAAGCATTAGAAGCTTGTAATGGTAATATGGAAGAAGCAGTTGATTGGTTAAGAGAAAAAGGTATCAGTAAAGCTGCAAAGAAAGAATCTCGTATTGCTGCAGAAGGATTATGTAAAACTTTAGTTAAAGATAATAAAGCAGTTATTTTAGAAGTTAATTCAGAAACTGACTTTGTCGCTAAAAATGAAGAGTTTACTAAGTTTGTTGATTATTTAGCAAATACAATTATTAATAATAATTTAAAGACTCATGAAGAGGTATTATCATTTAATGATAATGGTGAGACTGTAGAAGCTAAGCTAGTTAGTTTAACTGCTAAAATAGGAGAGAAAATATCTTTTAGAAGACATGAATTAGTTGAAAAAACTGATAGCGAGGTATTTGGAAGTTATTTACATATGGGTGGTAAGATTGGTGCTTTAGTAGTACTTGATAATACTAAAGAGGAAGTTGCTAAAGACGTTGCAATGCATGTTGCAGCAATGGCACCTGTTTGTATAGATAGAAATAGTGTACCAAGTGATATGGTAGAACATGAATCTAAAGTAATTAAAGAACAAGTTATGAATGAAGGTAAACCTGCAGATATAGCTGAAAAGATGGTTACAGGTAGATTAAATAAATTCTATAAAGAGATTTGTTTAGAAGAACAAGCATTTATTAAAGATTCTAATCTTACAGTAGATTCTTATGTTAAGAATAATGGAGGTTCTATTGTATCAATGATTCGTTATGCTGTTGGTGAAGGAATTGAGAAAAAAGAAGAAAACTTTGCTGATGAAGTAATGAGTCAAATTAATGCAGCTAAATAGTATGTTAAGAGAGATTAGTATCTATTATGATATTAGTCTTTTTTTTGAAAAATTATATGTTATTATTTATTTAGATTTTATGATAAAGAAAGATAGTGAATATTTATGAAAGATACAAGTGATAAGAAAAAGATCATAATATTAGGAAGTATTTTATTAGTAATTTTAATAGCTTTAGGAATAGCTTATGCATATCTTAGAACAACTTTAGAAGGACAAAAAGATTATGTAATAAGAGCAGGGACTTTAAATTTAATACTAACTGAAGATAATGAATTAACCCTTGAAAGGCAAATTCCTATAGAAGATAGTGAAGGAGCTATCTTAAATGGTTTTAGTTTCTCTTTAACAAATGAAGGTAATATTGATACAGATTATACTATTTATTTAGATGATCTAGCATTAGATGAAGGAGAAAGTAGAATTCCTGATAGTGCCATTAGATATAGCTTAACAAGAAATGATGAAGTAATAGGACCAAAGAGTTTAACAACTATGGGAAGTGATCCAAATAGAAGAGTATACTTTGGAACAATAGGAGTAGATGAAACAGTAAACTATACTTTAAGAATATGGATAGATTATAATGCCACTAAGGAAGAAGCAGGAGGTAAAACATTTAAAGGAAAACTAAGAGTAGTAGCAACTCAACCTGTAGGAGAAGAAGTATCAACAGTATTGTTAGAAAATATACCTTTAGAAAATCAATATGATGATGGAGTTGATACGTTTATTACAGGAACTGATCCCAATAATTATATATGGTATAGTGGTAAATTATGGAGAGCTGTTAGTGTTAATAATGAAGCTAAGACAACTAAATTAGTAACTCAGTGGAATATGAGTGTTATCCAATATAATCTAGAAAATCAAACTAATTTTGCAGGAAGTTATATGGAATCATGGTTAAATGATACAACAGTAGATGGCTTTTTAGGTAATTTAAGAGAACCTGATAAATTTATTGTAACCGATGCAGAATGGGATGCCACACTTGATGCTAATGACTTAGGAAGTATAGCAAGACCAAACGGAATAAGTGTAGTAACAGATGCTGTTGGACTTTTAAATATGTATGAATATCAGTCAAGTAATAATGGTGGAACAGATGGTTATTTAAATAATGGACTTAGTTGGTTTACTTTAACGCCATATAGTATGTCTAATATTTGGGGTGTGGGGATTAGTGGTCAAGTAGGTAGTAATGATTTGATGAATGCGTTCGGTGTTCGCCCATCCCTAAATTTAAAATCTAACGTTCGTATCGTAGATGGAGATGGAACAGTAGATAATCCTTATCGTTTAGAAGGAGATAATGATACAGACCTTTCAGGAACACTCCTTTCAAGTAGATACAGTGGAGAATATATAAGATTTGGAAATGATGAAAATAATCTATATAGAATAGTAAGTCATGAAACAGAAGGATTAACAAAAATAACAAGCGCTGAATCGCTAAAAGATTCAGGGACATTTAAAACAATGGTTTTTGGAGATAATACAACATTCTCAAGTAGTAATACTATAGGTGCATTTTTAAATGGAGAATATTTAACAAGTTATGTTTTAGAAGAGTATAGTGATATGATAGAAGATAATACAACATGGTATCTTGGGATAGTAGAAAATGGTATATCATATAAATTAGCCAAATATAAAGATGAAACTGGTAATACATTAACATCAAGTACAACTACAGCAAAAGTAGGACTATTGAGATATGGGGAATTAATGACAGGCAAATTTACAGAATATAATTCAATTGAAAATATTTCAAGTAATTATTGGCTTTTAACAGCTAGTAGTATGTATGCTATGTGGGTTGTGGGTGAAAGTGGTTCAGCAAGCTTTAGCTATTCTCCATCGAATGTAATTGGTTTGCAGCCATCCCTTAATCTAAAATCTAACGTTATAATAACCTCTGGAACAGGAACTAAATCAGATCCTTTCATCTTGGAACTTGCTAGTTAATCTTTCCATACCTTAAGAAAATATTAGAAAACTCTAGTATTTTCTTTTTTTTTATGTTATAATTTAGAACGTATTTTGGAGTGTGATAGTATGAAAAAAAGAAATGTAGCAATTATTGCTCACGTTGATCATGGTAAAACTACTTTGGTTGATGGTATTTTAAAAACATCAGGTATGTTTCGTGATAATGAAGATGTAAGTAATGTATCAATGGATTCTAATGCTTTGGAAAAAGAACGTGGTATTACAATTCTTGCTAAGACAACAGCTTTAGATTACAATGGCTATCGTATTAATATTCTTGATACCCCAGGACATGCTGATTTTGGTGGCGAAGTTGAGCGTATTATGAATATGGTAGATGGCGTTATTCTTGTTGTAGATGCTTATGAAGGTGCTATGCCTCAGACTAGATTCGTTTTAAAGAAAGCTTTTGAAGCAGGTGTTAAACCTATCGTTGTAATTAATAAAGTTGATAAACCTAGTGCAAGATGTAGTGCTGTTGTTGATGAAGTACTTGATCTATTTATTGAACTTGGTGCTGATGAAGAACAACTTGATTTCCCTGTCGTTTATGCTAGTGCTTTAAATGAGACTTGTAGCTTAAGTGATGATATTACTACGCAAGAAAAAGGTTTTGAACCATTACTTGACTTAATAATTGATAAAATTCCTGCCCCAACTGGAGATAATACTAAACCATTACAATTTCAACCTGCCTTACTTGATTATAATGAATTTGTTGGTCGTATTGGAATTGGTCGTGTCCATAATGGAATCATTAAAACAGGAGAAATGGTTAGTTGTCTAAGACTAGATGGATCTGTTAAGAACTTTAGAATTCAAAAACTATTTGGATACTATGGCTATAATCGTATTGAAATTAATAAAGCTGAAGCAGGAGATATTGTTGCTATTGCAGGTCTTGCTGATATATCAGTAGGGGAAACTATCTGTAATATGGGAGATAATTTACCTTTACCTGTTTTACATATAGATGAACCAACTCTACAAATGACATTTGGAACTAATAGTAGTCCTTTTGTTGGTCGTGATGGTAAGATTTTAACATCTCGTAAGATCGAAGAAAGATTAATTCGTGAGACTCAAAAAGATGTTTCCTTAAAAGTAGAACCTGCCGGTAGTGATAGTTTTCTTGTCTCAGGTCGTGGAGAATTACATCTAGGAATATTAATAGAAAATATGCGTCGTGAAGGTTTTGAACTTGAAGTATCTAAACCAAAAGTAATCATTAAAGAAATCGATGGAGTTAAATGTGAACCTTGGGAAGATTTACAAATAGAAGTACCAGAAGACGTTGTTGGTAGTGTTATTGAACACTTAGGTACACGTGGTGGTGTTATGTCTAATATGACTAACTTTGAAAACCAAGTTCGTCTTAACTATACAATACCTTCTCGTGGTCTTATCGGTTTTTCTACAGACTTTATGACTATGACTAAAGGATATGGAATAATGAATCATACCTTTAGTTCTTATAAACCATATGAAAACGTTGATATTGGTGAACGTAAACTAGGAGTTCTTGTATCAGTAGAAAATGGTAACTCTACTGCCTATGCAATTGGTAATCTTGAAGACCGTGGAACAATGTTTATTGAACCTGGTACAGAAGTATATGAAGGTATGATAATTGGTGAATGTAATCGTGATAATGACCTTGCAGTTAACGTAGTTAAAGGAAAACAACTAACTAATATGCGTGCTGCTGGAAGTGATCACACTGTTGTCTTAAAAAGACCTCGTCCTATTACTTTAGAATATGCCCTTGACTACATTAATTCCGATGAACTTGTTGAAGTTACACCACATAACATTAGACTTAGAAAAAGAATTTTAAATACCGAAGAAAGAAAGAAAAGTGACGCTAAGAAAAACAAATAAAAAACCGCTTCAATTTTTGAAGCGATTTTTTTTAATCATTTAATCATTTATTTTATAACCGGCATTCTCTAAATGCATTTCAATTAAAGAATTAGATACAGCACCGCTAATACGATAATCCTTAACTTCTTTACCATCTTCAAAGAATAAAACAGTAGGAGTACCAGAAACACTAGCAATTTCATCAAATTTTTCTTCCTCTCCTTCTGTTAAATTATAAAGATTTAAAGAATATGCTGTTAAATCATTCGTCTTTAAAACAGCTTTAAATCTTGGTGAAAACTCTTCGCAGTGACTACAACCTGTTTGAATTACTTCTAAGATAAATTTCTCTTTATTATCTATTAAATCTTCAAGACGACTATAATCTATTTCCGTTATAACATCACTATTTCCATTGCTACAGCCTGTTAAAAATAAACATCCTATAACTAAAGCTAAAACAAATACTTTCTTCATTACTAAACACCTCATTCTAATTATAGCAATAAATAAAATTAAATACAATAAACACTTTTCAAAAATGAAAAATTAAGCTATACTAATAAATATAGAATATAGGGTGGTGTTTCTATGGTCTTAAGAAAACCGTATGCATTATTAATTAGATATTTTCAACGTATACATTTATTATTAATATTAATTAGTGCCTATATATTTTATAAATTCTCTATCTTACAAGGATTTGTTAGAGACTTTATTAATACAGAAAGCTATAACGCCTATTATGAGCCTATTAGTAATTATATAAATCTCCCTTTTTTTATCGCTCTTTTAGCAGTTATCATAATATCGATCGTTCTAATAGTCTTATTAATATATAAAAAGAAACCATGGAAAATATATCTATTACCAGTTATTGAATATATCTTCACGATTGGTCTTTTAATCTATATTACAAGTTACTTTAATAGATATAATGAACTATCAGAATTAACAGGAATAATGGCTGCAGGAGATCTCTTAACTATCGTATATTTTCCGCAATTTTTAATCTTTATTTTATTTGGAATAAGATTTTTAGGTATAGATCTTAAGCGCTTCGGTTTTAAAGAAGATGAAGAATATCTTGATATAAACGAAGAAGATAGAGAAGAATTTGAAATAAATATTGAATTTGACAAAGATAAAATTACTAGATTATTAAAGAAGTTTTGGCGAAATGTTAAATATGTCTATGCTGAACATAAATTAATCTGTAATACCCTTATCATTATTGCAGTAGTCTCTTTATCAGGATATACTTATTACTATTTTGGAGTATTACATAGAACCTACAAAGAAGGTAATACCTTTAGTGCTAATTACTATGATATTACAATTAATAGCAGTTATTTAACAGAAAGAGAGAGTAATGGTGCTTATATAAATAAAGACTCTAATAATAACTATTTAATCATTAATCTAACCGTTAAAAATAATGCTTCAAGACGTAATATCAACATTGATAGATTTAGAGTCATGAATAAATCAGAACAATTTAGATATTCGACAAAAGAATATGCCTACTTTAAAGATTTAGGTCGAAGTTATGACAAAAATAAGGAACTAGAAACTGGAGATGAAGTAACCTTTATTCTTGTATATAAAGTTCCAAAAGACATGGATCCTAATAAATACGTCTTATATTATCATGATGTTACTAATAATATTTTACTTAAAAAGACAAAATTATCTGTTAAAGATGTAAGAGATGTAAAAACCGTAAAAGAAGTTAATTTAAACGAACAATTATCTTTACCAACAAAAGATAAATTAACAATTACAAGTGCCCGCCTAACAACATCTACTACCTATGGTGCTTATAGTTGTGCCGGAAATAGTTGTGGTACTAAAGATTTGCCGCTATCAGTTAGTAAAGGCCAAATATTAGAATTATCATTTGCTAGTAATAACTTTGATGGTGAAAGTTTTGTTGACTTTTCTTCTATTTATGCTAGAATAAAATATGAAGATACTAACGGTAAAACAAAAAGAATAACAACAACAAATATAGTTAATCAAGAGTATTTTGGTAACTATGCATACTTTAGAATTCCTAGTGATATTGCTCCTAATAGTAAAGTAGATATCATCTTTACTTTTAGAGATCAAAGATATATATATCATTTAATTTAGAGAAGGAGATTTAAAATGACAAGAAAAAAGATAATAAAAATTGGGGTAATAGTTTTAGTAGTAATAATAGTTATACTAATAGTTTTCTTCGCTTATTTTTATCCAAGACAGGTCTTTAAAAATAACGAAGCTACTTTTGATGAAGCAGGTAAAAGATATTATCAAATAAATCAAAATTATTTACCTGACCAAGAAGGAAGAGTTTTAGCTGTATCTCTTGGAACTTTAATTAGACAAGATTATTTGGATGATTTAAAAATACCATATTCTAATAAAGTTTGTGATTTAGAGAATTCAACAGTTAAAGTAATAAAAAAAGATGGAGAATATCAATACTATACATATTTAAAATGTGGTAGATATGAATCAAATATTGATCATGAAGGACCTGTAATTACTCTTAATGGTAATACTAAAGTTCATTTAAATAGAGGCGATGAATATAAAGAAGAAGGCATAAAAAGTGTCATTGATGATACTGATGGCTCTATGAAAATAGAAGATGTTAAAATATCAGGAGAAGTTGATTCTAGTAAAGTTGGTGAATATAAAATTACTTATACTATTAATGATAGCTTAAATAATAAAACAACTGTAACTAGAACTGTAATCGTTGAAGAAGCTTTAGCATCTGTTGTAAAAAGTGCCACTAGTAACACTAATAATTATTATAAAGGTCTTAGTGATAATAACTATGTAATGTTCAATAATATGTTATTTAGAATCGTTAAAGTAAATGATGATGATACAGTTACTATTGTAAGTAATGAATCTCTTTCTAGTGTTGATTATACTAATAATGGTAGATTTGCTGGTAGTTCTCTAGATACTTGGCTTAATGATTATTTCTATAATCTTTTAGAAAAAAAATATCAAAACTTAATAACTTCTTCTACCTGGTGTGATGATAAACTTGCAAGTGATAATTATAGTGCTACTGAATGTAGTAGAAGAAGTGAAAAAATAAAAGTAGGTATCTTATCAATTCAAGACTATAACAATACCTTAGATAATAATATGAGTTATTTAGATTCAAGAGCTCTTACTTGGTATGCTAATATGGGGGATGATAATAAACCATGGACACTTACTAGTTTATATGATTATCCTCTAAAAGCAGAACCTATGAACCAAGAATACCTATTCAATGTAAGACCTGCTCTTACTTTAAAGAAAAATACAAAAGTATTATCAGGAGATGGAACTGTTAATAATCCATATATCTTAATAGAAACTTCAAAAGGACGAAAAAACAGTAATATAAATGAGCGTGAAGTTGGTGAATACATAAATTATTCAGGCTATACTTGGCGAATAGCTAGCAAAGATAATGAAAATGTAACGATAATTATGACAGATGTGTTAAAAAATGATGACATTGAGCTAAATATAGGTTATAATAATGACGGGAAGAAGGTTTATAATCCTAATCAGAAAGGTAATATCGGTTATCAAATTGTGAATGAACTTACTAAATATATTTCTACTGATCTTTTTGCAAAGACAAAAGTAGAAGTACCAATCTATAATAGTAATGTTACCTATAAAGGAAAGAAATCTACCAAAACATACAATAATATAATTACAATTCCATCCGTATTTGATATATTTAGTGCTAAAGGTGAAGAGACAAGTGATGGGGGTTATTGGTATATTGATTCTTCTAATGAAGATAATGTAAAAACTGTTATGAATCCTATAGGAACAGTAAATTACACAGCTGTTACTGATGAAAGAACAGCAGGAGTAAAAGTAAAGGCTTATTTGAAAAACGATGTTATTATAACTGATGGCAGTGGTACTAAACAAAATCCTTATACTATAAGTAATTAATAGAGGAGAAGTAAAATGAAAACGAAGTTATTTGTAATAATAGCACTAATTACTTTAGCGATTGTTATTGCTCTTACATTATGGTATCGTAATTTACATACTAAAGTTAGTACGTTTTCTACGAAAGATGAAAGTAGTAATATTGCAAAAGCAAAAGAATTTGGTGATGATGTTAGAGGCTGGCTTAGAGTTGAAGGAACTAACATTGATATGGCTCTAATTACTGTTGATGAGGATACTAACTTGATTAAAGGAGATTATGACTTTGCTTGGACTAACTCTTTCCCTGATCAGAAAAGTAATAGACCAGCATTCATATCTCATAATATCCGTAATGTTTCAAGGAATCCTATTATCGGTGATGATACGATGAGTCGTTTTGAACAACTAATGTCCTTTATCTATCCTTCCTTTATTGAAGAAAATCAGTTTATTGAATATACAAATAGTGAAGGTAAGACTTCTTTATATCGTATTTATGGAGTTGCTCTTCTAGATGATGATCAAAATTCTTCTTATAGTGATACTTATAGTAAGAAAGAACAACAAAGTTATATTAAAAGAGTAAAAAAAGAAAGCATGTATGATATCGATACCGATGTTAATGAAGATGACTTACTTTTGACACTCTTTACCTGTACTAGGTTTTATGGATCTTCTACTAATTACTCTTTTAGAGTAGATGCTAGAGAGTTAAGAAAAGAAGAAGAGAAAATATATGCTAAAATAACACCTAATGAAAATTATGAAGTAATAAAAGAAAGGATGGAAGAAGGTGACGAGAATGAAGAAGTTTAAAGTAATCATTCCAATAATTGTTATATTTTTAGCTGTAGGACTAGTAATATTTACAAATACATCTAGTGTTACTGCAGCTAATAATGAATGTTCGACCGATTACACAAGAGAAAACTATATCAATAAAATCGGCTATAGTATTTCAGGTAATGTTGTAAATTATACAGGAGCTAAAGGACTTCTATATTCAACAAACTTTGATACTACAAAGTATCCTGCCGATGCTAATGGTAATTTCTCTATTACAATACCTGAAGATAAGTTAGAAGAGCGTCTAGAAGTACATTTCTATTTAGCAGAATCTGATGGTACTTGTGATGCTAATAAAGAAGTTGGTAATAATACTGTTTATATGAATGCATCAAGTAGAAACCAATTATATGATAATGCTCTTTGTGTAAATTATCGTAATAAATGGTCTAAGAATAGTACAATGAAAGAAGCTGTTTCTTACTGTTTTGAAGAAGAAACTTCTGTACAATACTCATATGAAGAAGTAAGTGGGTGGATATCAAGAGCTGAATCATTATATGAATCACAAGCAAATGCTCCAACTATTGATAAAGATCCTGCTACTAATGTAGATAATGTTAAAAATACTGGAAAATTAACTTGTGATGCATTTAGTAATAGTAATTATGAGACTATGCGAAAATTTAGTCATGTTGAATCAACAACATCTGATAACTGTACAACAACTTGTCGTGAAGATGTTGAAGTAAACTTTAGTGACCCTGTAGCAACTCAAGCTGGTATGTGTTTCGAATATTTAATCGAAATCAAATCTAAAGTTACTTGTGAAAATAGATATACAGCACCTATGCCTTCATTACCAACTGTTTGTATTCCAACAGCTCACTGTGTATCTAGTAATGGTTTTGAAAGTGATAAAGGAGGACCAACAGAAGAGTTTGATGCTTGCGTAAATGAATGTGATGGTGGTGAATATACTCAATCTTGTATTGATAAATGTTATACTAAAGTATATGAAGAAAACGAAACATATACAGATAAAGTAAATACTCAAACAGCATTTGAAGCTAAAACTGATATTTTAACCTTTAATGCTATGGGTGGTAGTGCTTCATCACAAGCTTCTAAATTAGCTAATGGATGTTTAACTCCAGCAACAGTATCACCATATGATGATAATCAAATTAGAGCTTTATATGAACAACACCAAAGAGACCCAGGTGGTAAATATGTAGGTAATCGTTGGGTTCCAAGTAATTCAGGATGTTCTAGTTCTATTGCACAGTTCTATTTCAAGAGTTTTGAGAAAACAAAATTAACAGTTCAAGAAGTACATGGTTTATATGTTGATCAAGATGGTCGTAAACAATACTGTGAAGGTACTAATGGTTTCTTAACTAGATGTATGTATCAAGGTTATGAAAACTGGTGTACTGATACTTGTAATTGGATTAATAACTGTGGTAGCAATACTGTTTTAACACCTAGTCAAGCAACAGAAGAATATGAAAAAGCTATGCAAGAATATGAAGCTGCTAAAGCTGCCTGTGAAGGTAAAGGATCTACTTGCTCAAACAATACAGCAACTTATACAATAACAGTAGATAACTTAGATAGTAATGATAATAAAAATGATAAAGATAAGAGTGACTGGCGTGAAACCTTTACTTCAAATCAAAAAATGAATAGTGATAAAGTAACAGGTAAATTTCCAGATATGGTTACTCTAGTAGATGGGCTATGTGAAACCGGTAATAGTCAAAATGGAAGTTGGGACTATCACAACATCATAACATTCCCAGGTATTTGGATTAATAATAAGACTGGTCAAACAACCCATTCAATTAAAGAAGGTTATGAAGATTTCTATACATATGCAGGTAATGAATTCTGTACAAAATTAAATTCTCTTCCTGTTAATACAGCATGGTATTATTGGAAAGTAAATCAAAATGGCGATAGTAGCGTTCTAACAGATAGTGAAAAACAAGAAATTACTTCATCATTAGATATGAATATTAAAGGATCAATCGATAACTATGGTTACTTTGGTTGGAATTTCGATGTAGAATGTTTCTACGCTCTAGATAAACCAAATGATGATTGTGATCCTAGTGATCCAGATTATCCAAATTGTGATGCTAGTTGTCCACCAACAGATCCAGATTATCCAAACTGTGATAGTGTAGAGACACCACCTACTGATGAAAAAAATCCGCCTGATGAAACTATTGTAACAGATTATAAATTTAGACCAATAACACTAGATAATTTATTCCCTGATACTAACGTTTCTAATACAAGCGATAATAGCAAAAACATCGTAGCTTCAAACTTAATTAATGAAGTAGAAACACTACGTAATAATAAATCTGCAACATTAGTAGCAGACTCAGCAACAAGAGAACCTGGCTTTAACTGGTCTTGTGAAGCAACTAACTTAGAGAACGAAGATTATCTAATCCAACCAGTAACCTTAAAGAACACCATTGAAAGATTAGGCGATAGTATTTATGAAGATGATTCTTATGTTGATTATCATATCGTCTTGACACCTGAAACTATGAAGAAAGTTAGAAACTACAATAAACAGTTCGATAGTTATACAGAACCATCTAATGATAATAGTTCAGAAGTTTTAGTTGCTGGTAATAGTAAAACAGCAGGTATCACTGTATATCGTAGCTATCTTTTACATCGTGTTCTAAATAAAGGAACAGAATTAGTAAAAAGCGGTGTAATTGGCTGTAACAATGAAACTAATGGACAGTGTATTAACACTATAGATACTTCAACAAGTTGTTATCGTGAATATCAAGCAGAAAGTGCAATCTTGAAAGGAGTAAATTAATATATGAGTAAAGCTATGACGGTCGTTGGTATAATTTTATTAGCTATTATTACTTTCGGGGTTGTTAATATAGTATCAAATTATCAGACCGGTAATGAGTTAGATTATTATCTTTTAAGAGAAACAACCGAAGCGGCAATGACTGATGCAGTTGATGTTGGTTATTACCGCTTAAGCGGTCTATTAAGAATTGATAAGGAAAAATTTGTCGAAAGCTTTGTTAGACGTTTTTCCCAAAATGTTTCTAATAGTAGAACATATGACATTAAATTTTATGATATTAATGAAACACCTCCTAAAGTTAGCATTTTAGTTAATTCAGAAACACTAACTTCTGTAGGAGGAGAAAATGTTAGTTTTTCTAATAGAGTAGATGCTATTTTAGAGTCAAATTACTATTCTAATACTTATGTTACAAAAGAAACACGTAGTGGTAAATTAGATTACAGTGATGTTGATAAATAAGAATAAGAAGGAGGAAATATGAATAATTTAGTTGTTGGAATTAAAAAGTTTTTTACAAATAAGAATACAGTAACAGTTGTAGGTGTACTCATTGCAATTATTATTCTTTATGTAGGATATAATATGCGAATCAATCAAGCCATTACTCCAGTTACTGTTCCTTATGCTCTTGAAGATATAAATCCAAGAACACAAATAACTGAAGATATGATTGGAACAATGGAAATACCACAATCTATGGTTAATAATAATATTATTACTAACAGTGCTGATGTTATTGACATGTATGCTAGTGGTGATAGTATAATACCAGAAGGTAGTTTATTCTATAAAAGAACAGTTGTATCTGCAGATCAACTACCAGGAAGTATTATCCTAGATTATCCAAAGGGATATGTTTTATATAACTTAGATGTTGATATGGCTAGTACTTATAGTAATTCAATCTATCCAGGTAATTATATTGATATATATTTAAAAGTTCAAAATGTATCTGATAATCAAACTGGTACAGTTACTGATGATAGAATTATGGTTGGAAAATTACTTGAAAATGTTAAAGTTTTAGCAGTATATGATAGCAATGGTAATAATGTTTTTGCTAATGTTGAAGAGAAAACAGAACCTGCGCAAATTATCTTTGCTGTACCTGAAGAATATCATATCTTACTTCGTAAAGCTAGTTTCTTAAGAGCTTATGAATCAGAGATTATTCCTGTTCCTACTGCTGAATCTCTAGAAGATGAACCAGGAGATGTAACATTATCAAGCACAGATTTACAAAACTTTATTAATAATGTAACTGCGATGACTGAACAAGATATTGCTGCTACTCAAAATCAATAAAAGGGTGGTGAATTAAATGACTGATTCCATTTTTGATAAGTTAGATTTCGGCTTATTTAAACCCTTAATTGATAATGATGATATTACTGATATATCTTACTGTAATCATGGACAGATTTGGATTAGATCATTAACAGAAGGATCTAAAAGAGTAGAAATAGCTGGTTTAAACGATGCCTTTGTCGAAAAACTAGCTTTTCAATGCTCTAATGTTATGGGAACAACCTTTAATAATGCTAAACCTTTTCTTGACGCAGAATCTACAGAACTACGTCTTAACTTTGTTCATCAATCTATTGCTACTAATGGTATTGCCGTAGTTATTCGTAAGACTCCAGCTAAAATTAGGTTAAATAAAGAAAAGTTAATTAGTGAAGACTATTTTACTGCTAATATCCATGATATCTTAATGAAATGCGTTGAAGGACATTGTAATATCATAGTAAGTGGAGAAACTGGTTCTGGAAAAACAGAATTTGTTAAATATTTAGCTAGTCATACAAAAGAAAATGAAAAAATTATAACAATAGAAGATACCTTAGAGCTTCATCTTGATAAAATCTTTCCACATCGTGATATTGTTGCTATGAAAACTAATAACGTTGCAAGTTACACTGAAGTATTAGTTACTTGTATGCGTCAAAATCCTAAATGGATATTACTATCAGAAGTACGTAGTGCCGAAGCTGTTACTGCTGTTCGTAACTCAATTTCATCTGGGCATAATATTTTGTCTACAATCCATGCCGATAAAGCTAGTGCTATACCTTACCGTATGTACTCTTTACTTGAAAGTGATATAGATGTAGATCAATTTTTAAATACAATCTATCGTTATATTCAATTAGGTGTCCATATTAAAGCATATTATAGTAAAGAATATGGAAAATTTCATCGTGAAGTAGATGAAGTTGTAGAATTTTATGTTGATGATGATAATAAACCAAAGAGTCATATCCTTTACCAAAAGACATTTGGTAAAGCTCCAGTTCAAAATATGCCTAGTCCCCATTTAAAAGAGTACCTTGAAAATCAAAATATCTTTATTGATAATCTCTTTACTAAGGGTGATTCAATGGATAATATCTCTAAAGAAATAGATGAAGTTAATAATACTAATACTCTTAATACTCCAAATGTTAACACTGCTACTGAAGATCCCATAATTGAAGAGAGTGTTAGTGAGATTATCAGCCCTAATTTTGATATTAATAATAATAATTCCTTACCATCGATAGAAATTCCTTTTGATAATAATTAAGAAAGGAGGAAGTTATGGTTCTATTTTTATTACTTATAATTGGCTTTGGAATAATTTTATATAGAAATTATAAAGGACAGAATGTTTCAAAATTTATAACAGAACAAGTACAAGCTGTTTATGATAGATTTGCTCCTTATTCATATAAAGTAGTAAGAGAGAAAACTAAAGAACTAGGTCAAGAATATACAGCAAGACAGTACTTAATTCAAGTCTTAATAATGGGAGGATTTGCTGGTATTGTAACATATCTATACTTTTATAATTTAGTTGTTTCAATTATTTATATTATAATAGCTATTTCCTTTATACCTTATCTATCATTTTTAAGATGTAAAAGAGTATATAGTGAATTTATCTTTGAGCAAATTCAAGTATATACAACTAACGTTATTATGGAATTTGCAACAACCCAAAGTTTTGTTAAATCCTTAGAGGGAGTTAGAGACTCAGGAATTTTAGATGATCCTGTACTTTCTGATGTTAATAGAATGATAGATATGGCTTATCAAGATGGTTCAATTGATGGAGCATTAAACTTCATGAGTGATAAATATCCATACTATATCGTTAAAAACATGCATCAATTATTCTTACAAATAACTAAAGAAGGAGCGAAAGATACAGGAGAAAGTTTAGAAAATATGCAGCTAGATATTGATACCCTTGTTGAAAGTGTCTATCGTGATAGAATGGATAGAGCAACATTTCATAAGAAATTCTTACGTTATGGTATTATGTTGTTCCTATTAGTTATGCTTGTACAATATATGTTGGGAAATGAAAGCTATATAGAATTGATCAAGCAAATATATGTACAAATTATCTTACATGGAATTATTGTTTTTAATAGTTACTTCCTTTTAAAAGGAGAAAAATATTATAATGAGAATGTAGGGGTTGAGTAGAGATGGAAATAATTTTCGTTGCAATAATTATACTATTTATCTTAGTTTATAATAGAACTATTGATAAAAATAAATTTATCGCAGATAACAAAAAGTATTTTGAGATTTTAAGAGAGGATGATTATGACTTCTTAGTTTATGCTAAATATGGAGATACAGCAATTCCTGATGTATTATTTCAAAAAAGATTTACTAATGCTATTCTAGTTTTCTTTATTTTTATGTTTGTTTTTATAAATGATGTAAGTCTTATAAATATTATATTAGCAGTATTAGTATCTGTTGGAGTTTTTAAGATGCCATATTCACAGTTAAAATCACATTATAAAAAACATTTACATCAAATCGATATAATGTTGCCATACTATTTAAAGAGTTTAGAAATATTAATCCAACATTATACTGTTCCTGTAGCAATAGGTAAAAGTATTAATGATGCTCCTGATATTTTTAAACCTGGACTTAGAGAATTAATTGAAAAGATTAATTCAGGAGATTCTAGTATAAATCCTTATATGGATTTTGCTAATACTTATCCAGTTAGAGATTCAATGCGTATGATGAGACTTTTATATCGTTTAGGTATAGGTGGTCAAGAGAAAAAACAAGAAAGACTCTTAATGTTTTCAAGAACAGTTTCTAACTTACAAGCGAAAGCAAGAGAAACAAAATATAAAGAAAGATTAGATTATATGGGTAACCAAACTATGATCATGCTTGTAGTAACAGGTGTTAGTGTTATGATAGTAATTCTTTCTTCTATGTTGACGATGATTGGATAAAATAATGAAAAATATAGTTACAAAATATTATTTATTTGTTATAATTATTTTGTAAGATAAGAAAGGAGAGATGCTTACATGAAAGAAGCGACAGGAGAGTTAAATATGACTGTAGTAACAATTGTCTTAATTGGTGTTATTGCAGCATTTTTTGCAATCTTTTGGCCAAATGTAATACAACCTGCAATCGAAGATACTTGGGAAGATAATGTAACTTCACAAACAGATACTATAAAATAATAAATAAAAAAATAAGGATGTGATATTTAATGAGAGATGCAATTGGACAAGTATTTACATTACAAATAATATTAGCATTTGTATTATTAATAAATGGATATATGGCTTATTCTGTAAATTATGCGAGAGCATTTCAAGTTAAAAATCACATTGTTGATATTATTGAGGAATATGAAGGATATGAAAATGATGCTGCTCAAGATAAGATAAATTCTTATATTGAACAAGTTAATTATAATGTTCCAAATAGGATGATGACAGATTTTATAGGTAAAAATGGTGGTGAATGTCCTGGTTGGAATGGATGGTGTGTTATTACTCATGATGTTACTATGGCAGGAGGCGATAGTGATATTAATGGACATTACTATACAGTAGTATCATTTGTTAGCATTGATATTCCTGTTATAAATAATATTGTTGGCTTAGGAGAGTTTCTACAAGTAAGAGGAGAAACAAGAACAATCTATTAAAAAGAAAGAAGTGAGATCATGAACGTAATTATTGCCAATGAAGCAAAAGCGATGTTGTCTAGTTTAGATATTGATGTTATTAAAAGCGTTGATGGTGTACATACCGCTGATGAGATTGTCGATATGTTTGAAAACTTCTTTTATGCAAGAATGATTTTAGATATCACGGCTATTAAAGATTATGATAATATTACTAATATTCAAAAAATCTCTATTGGTCTTGATGCTGATAAAATCATTCTTTTATTGCCTAATAACGAATCTTTTACATCTAGTGGTTATTTATCAAAAATTATCTCGATGGGAATATATAACTTTACTACTAATGTTGATGGTATAAAATATTTTTTAGATCATCCTAATACATATAAGGATGTAGCCCATATTCAACAGCTTAATGATCTATCTAGTACTATTAGTGAGAAAGTTATTGGTGGTTCTAGAATAATAGGAATTAAAAATGTAACAGATCATGCTGGTAGTACAACATTAATCTATATGTTAAAAAAAGAATTAGAGCAGACATATGGAATGAGTGTTGTTGCAATTGAAGTTAATAAATTCGATTTTGTTTACTTTAATAGTCATAATATGGTATCCGTAAATGATAAAGATTTAATGGCTGAGATTGTAAAATATAAAGAAGTTTCTATTATTTTAATAGATTTAAATAATTCTGAAAATGAAGGTATATGTAATGATGTATTATATTTAATAGAACCTTCAAGTATTAAATTAAATAAATTAATGCGAAGAAATAGAAGAATTTTTGATGAATTAAAAGGAAAGAAAATAATATTAAATCAAAGTCTTTTATCTAATAGTGATATTATGGATTTTGAATATGAAGGAAAAACAAAAGTTTTTTATAACTTACCACCTTTAAATGATAGAGTTAAAAATCATGTACTTAGTGATTTTCTATCAAAGATAGGACTTATCAATAAACCTAAAGATAAAGAAGATGGTGGAAAGATTTTTGGATTATTTAAAAGATAATAATTGACAAATCTAAATATTTTATATATTATTATTGTAGTGAAGGAGAGTTTATATGTTAAATATAAGTAATTTTTTTCAATTATTAACAGAAGTTAATCTTGATGATGGTTGTGAAGGTTTTGGATTTATTGTTAGAATCATTAAAAATGGTGTTTTTCCTATTTTACAAATAGGTATTCCAATTATTTTAATTGTATTAGGTACTCTAGATTTAGGAAAAGCAGTTATTTCTAGTGATGATAAAGCAGTTAAAGAAGCCCAATCTAAATTAATTAAGAGATGTATCTATGCGATAGCTGTATTCTTTATTGTAACCCTTGTTAGTTTAGTATTCTCTATGGTAGGTAGCCTTGTAGATGAAGAAACAGCACCAGGTCTAGTCAATTGGAGTGACTGTTGGCGGAGTATAGACTAGTTAATATTTAGAAAATAAATAATAGCATTATTCATTATTGCTATTTTTTTCTTTTTATTATAAAATTAATTTATATAGATTGGAGAATGTTATGAAGCGGTTAAAAATATTAAGTGTAGTATTTATTTTTGTTATTTTACTAATGCCAAGTGATACATCTGCTAAAGAATCACTTGGGGTTTGTAATTATGATATTGATGTAGAAAAATTATTTTTACAAAATAGCATTAGTGACTTACAATTAACTGTTACAATTTATGATGATGGTAGTACTGGTAAAAGAAAATTTAAAGGCCATGATTCTTTTGGTAATGAGATAAATGTTACGCCAAGTTCTGGAGCAGTTTTAGATGGATCGGGCACTCGTTTAAGTTATTCTAAAATGTTTGATAAAAACGGTAGATTTTATCAAGCTTATGAAGAAAGAAAAAACTGTCCTCCTATTCAATTTATTTATACTAATCCAGTTTTAGAGTTTCATTTAAATGGGGGAGCTAATGTTCCTCAAGGCTCAGGTAGTGATGTTATAACTCCTGAAATAACGGGTGGCTCAAGTTCTAGTACATCTAGACCATCTGTTACTTATTGTACAAAAAATTCTAGATTAGATTTTGGTGATGTTGATATTACATTTACTCCTAAAGAGCAAAATGGTGTAAAAGAGTATACTATTACAGTAGGTGGTACTTCTACCACAGCTAGATATAATGAAGTTAGTCGAGTTGGCGATTATACATTTCAAGTAAGAGAAGAGGATTATGAAGTTTATTGGAGTAATCAGTGTGATGAAGCTGCTTTTCATTTAGCAGGGGATCCTTCTTATGGTGACACTTTAACAATTCAAACAGTTTTACCAGATGATGGAAATAACGCATCCTCTGATTATGATGGTAACGATTCTTGGGATCAAATTGATGGAGTAGAAATAGGTACTGGGGATATTAGATGTGAGACTATTTTTACTGATGATCCTGGCTCTGTTGGTTGGTTATTACAAACTATACTAAATTATATAAAAGTAATAGGACCAATTTTAGTAGTAATACTTAGTGCTATTGATTTTATTAAAGCAATTACTTCCAGTGATGATAAAGCTATGAAAGAAGCACAATCTAAACTTATTATTAGATTAATTGCTGCTTTAGCATTATTCTTAATTCCAACTTTAGTTCAAGTATTACTAAGCTTTATTAGCGATAGTATTTGTATGCCAATTAGTTAATATCTTTCTTAAGTTATAATCATTGCTAAATACTATTTAATTTGTTAAAATAATATAGAGAGTTTTTGGGAAAGTGAAGTGATTTTATGAACGGTGAAACAGGAATATTTTCTGGTTTGATTAGAAGTTTGTTTGTAACTATAGACACTTTAGGATATCATTTACTTAGTGGAGTTTATGACATTTTTTTCACTGTTGCTAATGCAAATATTTTACAAGGTGATACGATAAATAGCTTTTATTCAAGAGTTCAATTGATTCTTGGCGTCTTTATGGTATTTAAATTAGCTTTAGCTGTTCTTCAAATAATTGTTAATCCCGATACTTTTAAAGATAAAAACAAAGGTGCCGGTAATTTAGTAATGAGAATAGCAGTTGTTCTTGTTCTTCTTACTTTAATTGCACCTATTCAAATACCTGCTAATGTTGCAGATGATAATCCATTAAATGAAAAAATTCAAAGCAATGGTATTTTATTTGGTTTCCTTTATCAATTCCAAGAAAGCGTAGTTGAAGATAATATTTTAGGTAAATTAGTTCTTGCTTCCAATATTGACACTTTGAATGAAGATGAAGGACTTGGACTTAACAGTATAGGTTCAGTTGGCGAAATGTTATCTACAACTATTGCTGAATCCTTTATAACTCCTGCTCTTAATCCTGATATTGATCCTGATGATATAGCATCACAAGATGATCTTGAAGCAGCACTTGCTTGCCCTGATGTTATAGACTCTACTGGATATATGCAATCTAATAATGCTTTTGAATCTATAACCACTAACATTAACGAGAGTTGTTCAGGTAACTATGCATATGATTACACAATATTAGGTGGTTTAGTTACATCTATTATTATGGTTATTATTATTTTAGGCTTTACAATTGATGTTGCTGTTAGAGCAATAAAATTAGCTGTACTTAGATTGATTGCTCCTATTCCAATTATTTCTTATATTGTCCCTGGTCAAGAAAAAAACGGTGCTTTTGGAAATTGGGTTAAGAGTTTAACATCTACTTATCTTGATTTATTTATAAGACTTATTGTTATTTATTTTGGTATTTATGTTATTCTAGAAATTAGTCAAGGTGGTGCTGATATATGGCAAAATAGTACTAATTGGTTTACAAGTGGCTTATCGACAATCTTTATAATTATTGGTATTTTAGTATTCATGAAACAAGCACCTAAATTCTTTAAAGATATGTTTGGAATTAAAGGCGGAGATGGTAGTCTTTTTGGAGGAATTGGTACTATGTTAGGTGGAGCTGCTTTAATAGGTGGTCTAGCTGGATCTGCTGCAACTAACTATAGAGCAACTAGAGATGAAGTGTTAGAAGATGGTGGTAGTTCACGTCAGGCAAGACTAAGGGGTGCTCTATCAGCATTTGCTGGTGTTGGTGGAGGTGCTTTAGCAGGAGCTGGAGCATTAATGCATGCAGATAAAAAACAAGCAGGTGCTGTATTTTCAGCCATGCAAAGAAGAAATGCTACAAGAGCTGAGGGAGCTTCTTTATTAAGACGTGCCTATGCTGGTGCTTCTGCTATTGCTACTGGTCAAGCTCCAGGTTCTCATGATGAAACTTTACTTAAAGTTTATGATGAACTTCAAAATAAAGCTACAGCAAACAAAAAGATGATGGAAGATCAAGCAAGGAAATCAAAAACAATTACTGGTAAACTTAGTTTTGGTCCGGGTGATAATGATTATATTAAACTTAATTATACAAATTTTGAAAATATGGTTAATAATGCTAGAGCCCGTGGAGAAACAACAGTAACAGCAACAGGTTTAGATTATGCTGGAAATACAATAACAAAAAGTTTTGATCTTGATACTCTTGATCCAAACGTTATGAATGATTTCTTTGAAGATTCAGTTATTGAATATGGTAAATGGCAAGCAGGTTTATCCTCTGGTGATCCAAATTATGATAAAAAACTTGCTGGTACTGTCGAAGAATATATATATGCTGCTAAAACTGCTCAAATGAATGTAGATGGTTATGACTATAAGGGAACTAAAGGTACAGCTGGTATTGCTATAAATGAAAAACGTAGTATTAATGCTAGTCGTAAGAGTTCTAGATATAGAGCTGCTGCAAGACATGTTGGTGCACCTCCTCCAGGTGGTCGGCATCATTAATAAAAGAATAGGAGTGTGATATAAGTGGATAATTATTTAATACCTGCTAATACAAAAAGGGGAACGTTGATACTTGGTATTTTTAAACCATTTGATTTGATTTTATTAGGAACTGGAGTACTAATGTCATTGATACTTTTGATGAGTTTATCTATGAGTTATACTTGGCAAGTTATTTTAGTTGTTACACCTGGTTTGTTCTGTGCTTTTCTTGTTATTCCTATTCCTAATTATCATAATATTTTAACAATTATTATTGAATGTTATACTTTCTTAACTAGTAGACAGAAATATATATGGAAAGGCTGGTGTGTTCAAGATGGCCAAGAAAATAAATAGTCAGTATACTGAAGATTGGTTACCTATAACAGGAATCCAAAATGGAATGATTATCTGTAGTGATAGACAAAAAGTAACAGGAGTTAAAATCGCTCCAAGGAATATCTTTATCCTTGATCAACAAGCTCAAGATAATATTCTTATTAGTCTTAAAAACTTCTATAATATGATAGACTTTGAGTTTTGGCTTGTCGTTGCTGATAGACCTGTAGATATTTCTGTTTATATGTCACAGTTACAACTTCTTTATAATGAAACAACTTCTCCGGCAATTAGAAAAATAATACTACAAGATATTGATAAAGGTAATAGCTTTACTACTAATAATATCGTTGATACAGAGTATTTTATTCTCTTTAAAGATGCTAAAGAAGATGTACTACAAAAAAGAATTAGATTACTTATTAATGGTCTTGCTAGTTGTGGACTTAATGCTTCACAAGTTAGTAATGATGATCTTAGAGTAATAATGGAAAACTTCTTAAACGGAGGAGTTTCTACTGATTTTGGGACGGTGATGCCAGTATGAGTATAAGTATTAAAAGTCAATTAGCACCTAAAGGTTTACAATTTTATCCTAGTGATTTCTTTATTAGTGATAAATATGCTACTATTTTATCAGTTGTTTCTTATCCACGATATATTTCTCCAGGTTACTTATCAACCCTAACATCAATGAGTGGTATTAAAATAGTTATTAAACATATTCCTGTTCCTTTTAGCACTATGTCTAAAATGATTAATAGACAAGTTGCAGATTTAAGAGAAAAATATCGTCAAGAAAAAGATCAAACTGCTAAAGAGAGAATAAGACAAGATGCTGAAAGTCTTGAATACTTTGTATCTATGCTTGCTTCAAGTCAATCACGTATCTTCGATTTTCAAATGCATATTATGATCAATGCTGATACTAAAGAAGACTTGGAACTAAAAAAAGTTAATGTTAAAAACTATTTAGATGCAATGGAATTACGTGCTATTTCTCTTCGTTTTGAACAAGAGAAAGTCTTAAAGAGCATTTTACCTATATTCCCTAAACAGGATATAGAAGAAAGAATAGGTACTCCTATTCCTTCTCCTACAATCGCTGCAATGTATCCTTTTATCTTTGATAGTATTAAAGACCCTGGACTTTCTGTATTACTTGGAGTTGATTTTTCAGGAGGAGTTATTCTCTTTAATCAATTCCTATATCAAGTTAGAAAAGAAAGTAACAGAAATAATGCCAATATGATCATTCTTGGTACTTCAGGTTCTGGTAAATCAACTGCTGCTAAATTAGTACTTAGATCCCATATTAGAAATGGTTGTCAAATAGTAGCAATTGACCCTGAAAATGAACTTGAAGAAATGACGAAAATGTTTGGAGGAGATACCATCGATATTGGTAAAGGTGGTGAATTTGGTCTTATTAACCCTCTAGAAGTCATTATTGATGCTGATGAAGAGGAGATAAGTCAAGGTTTAGGATATACTGTCTTAACTAGAACCTTACAATCTTTAAGAGCATTTATGAAATACTATGATCCATCAATTGAAGAAGATGTTTTAAATATGTTTAGTGAGATTGTTCAAGATACTTATAAACGTTTTGGTATTGACTTTAATACTGACTTTACTAATTTTACTTCTGCAGATTATCCAACATTTTCGGATGTTTATGCTACTGTTAAAGGAAGACTATTATCAATAACAGAACAAACTAGAGAAAAAGATATTATTCAACGTCTAGAATTAAAAATAAGACCTTTGACTAGAGAGTTAAAATTCTATTTTGATGGTAAAACTACTATTACTAGTGATAGCGATTTCTTAGTATTTAACATAAAAGAATTTATGAATTCCGATACTAATATCCGTAATGCTTTATTCTTTAATATCTTAAAATATGCTTGGGGATTATGTCTTGATGTTGATGTAAATACTATTCTAATGGTAGATGAAGCTCATGTTCTTTTAAGTAATAATAACGAACAAGGTGCTGATTTCTTAGCGCAAGTTCAAAGACGTGCTAGAAAGTATAATACTGGTACTATTGTTATTACTCAACAACCTAGTGACTTTTCTGATCCAGGAGTTATTACTCAAGGTAAAGCTATCTTTGATAACTCATCTTATTACTTAATAATGGGTCTTAAAAAACAAGCCGTTGAAGATTTATCACTTTTAATTGATTTAAATGAAAATGAAAAAGATAGTATCAAGAGATATTCTCAAGGTGAAGCTTTATTTGTCTGTGGGAATAGACGTATGAGGATTAATGTAGTTGTAACTAAAGATGAATTAGAAACATTTGGTAGTGGTGGAGGATTTTAAAATATAATCTAACGCAGTAAAGGTGGTGATATGATGAATGAAAATAATGATATTAATAATCAAGAAGCAATAAATAATAATGCTGACGATATTTCTTCATCAAAGCCATCTTTTTCTGATGCTGCGAAAGCAGTTAAAGATATAGGATCTACTGTTAAAGAAAATAAAGATACTTATAAAAGTAAAAAAAATAGATTAGGTAATAATGAAGAAGAGGAAAGTCCTTCTAATACTTCTAGAACTCCTAATAATTCTAGAAGTTCTCTTCCTAATAATCCTTTAATGAAAAACAAAATTTTAAATACCGCTTTAGATGTAGGAGCTAACTTTGATCCTACTTTAAAAGCCGTTAAGACAGCTCGTGATCTTAAAAATATGGTTGATAATAATAGAGCTAATAAAAAAAATAATGTTATGCCAGGTAGTGTTAATAGAAAAAATACTATGGCTTCTTCTAATAATGAAGATAATAATCAAGGTAACAATAATCATCCTAAAAAAAGTAATCCTTTATTAGGAAATAGTAATGATAACGATGACGATGCTTCTATAGAAACTACTGAAAATGAAAGTCCTTCTTTATTATCAAGACTAGGTTTAAGTTCAAAAAATGGGAAAAGTGATGGTGTTTTTAGTTTACTAGGTTTTGGTTCATTAAAATCAAAATTAATTATGTTGGCCTTACCCGCCATTCTTATTTTATTTTTTATAATTATAATTGCCGCTTTTATTGGCACTATTGTTAATTTCTTTTCGCCATTAGTTAATACATCTGAAAATTTAGATGGTAATAATGTTGCTGTAAATGATGATGAAAGAGAATACTATGATAATCTATCAACTTTAAAAAATGAATATGATAATGAAGGTAAAGAAATGTCAGAGTTTTCTGTTCAAATCGTAACTTCAACTTTTACAGTTATTCAAACCTTCGATCCCTCTTTTTCATATAAAGATATGACTCTTAGTAGAATGAAAGAAGTAGCAGATTTATTATTTGATAGTCTAGAAGGAGAAGAAGGGTCATATACTTTATCTAGTGAAGAAGATGTTAAAGAACGTCTTGCTGATTATTTTTCTAATATTATTCCTGATGAGGAAGATAGTGTTTATCAGCAAATGGCTAACGAAGTTTATGATTATGTAAATGCCTACGTAGAAGCTTTGAATGATGGAGAAGATAATTCCTCTTCCTCATCTCTTGGAGGGATGTGCGTTTATGATGTTAATGGCCAAATTATTAGTAATCTTAAAGTTAGGTTAATGCAAGCAGGAAGAGTTAATGGTCATAGCTGTGGTGGTACTTATGGAGAGCCGATGGTTGGAGAAGAACTTGTTGATTTTGAAAAATATGTTTTAGGAGTTGCCTATGCTGAAATTGGTGAAGCCCCTGAACAAGCTTTTAAATCACAACTTATTATGGCTAGAACTTTCTCCCTTAATAGACCTAGTACTATGAATGGAGCGAATGGAGTTGAGTTCGTTAAAGAAGGAGATCAATGGATTTTACAAATAACTAACTGTGTTAGTGACCAAGTTTATTGTGATCCTGATCGAGGTTGTAGTAAAGATGTACCTGCTAATGATCAGTATGGTATGATGTATAGTGGAACTGATCATCCTAATATATATAAAACAGCTATTCCTCAAGATGATGAAATGCGTAAATGGGCATCAGAAGTAACAGGTAAAATAGTAGTAGACTCTAGTGGTAATTTAGTTAATACTTACTATAATAGTACAATGCAAAGAAAAATAGCTAGTATGTCTTCATCAGGTTATGACTATACTGATATTCTTGTAAATCTTTATGGTGCTGGTAGTGAAATAGTATCTTCATCTTGTCAAGAAAGCAGTGGCTCTTATACAAACTGGAAACAAAATGATCCTAACTGGGGTAGTGTTAAATTAGGTACTTCTAATAGAACTATTTCTGAGATTGGTTGCTTAACTACTAGTATTGCCATTTTAATTGCTAAAAGTGATGCTTTAAATGTTCCACCATCTTCTTTATTACTTACAAGTGAAAATCTAAATCCAGGTACTTTTGCTGAAGCGATGAATCAAAATAATGGTTATGATAGTATTGGTTTATTAAATTGGAATGCTGTTACAAGAGTAGTTCCATCCTTCCAATTCTTAGGTAAGACTAGTTTAAGAGGTCTAACTAAAACTGAAAAACTAAACACTATAGCTGATAAGGTTAATAGTAATCAATACTGTACTGTAGAAGTAAAAGGAGATACAGGAGATCACTGGGTAGCAGTTGATAGAATTGATGGCAATAATATTTATATGCATGATCCATCTACTGATGCTACTAATATGTGGGAACAATATGATTGGCATAATACGAGTGAAGTTGCTTGTTTTAGTTTAGGCTTAGGGAGGTAGTTAAATGATAAAAAAGAATCGTAAGTATGTAGTAGTATTAGTAATATTAGGTATCTATTTTCTTATTATGCTCTTCTTATTCATTATTCCTAAAATAATAAATAGAAAAACAGAAATAACTTTGCTTATTGGTAATAATGCTAATTGGCATTATGAAGATGAGAAATGGGAAGATGTTAGTAATATTAGAGATTATAATTGGGATAAATTTGATCTTTATGAAGATAGTACTTATAAAGGTAATTATTCCGCTCTTTTCAATGACACTTGGCATTTTTACGATGATAAGAATACTCCAATTAACTTAGAAAGTCCTAACTTTTTAGCAATTAAAACTAATCGTGATTATAAAATAGCAGAATATTTAGAAAAAGAAATAACACAAGATGAATTAAAATATGTAAATGAAGTATTAGAAAACTATGACATTAATACAAGTGATTTTACTTCTTCTAATGTTTTAACTTACGATATAGATAGTGATAATAAAGAAGAAAAAATCTTCACTATTTCTAATGTTTTTACAGAAAACTTTACTTCTAAAATTTTTAACTTTATTTTTATAGTAAAAGATGATAAAATAACAGTGATTTCCCATACTGTCGATGATATTAAGAATATGTATGATAATTGTAAATTATATATAGATAAAATTATTGATCTTAATAATGATGGTAATTATGAAATAATAACTGGATGTGGTTATTATAGTAATAGAGATACTTGTTATGAAATGTATGAAAAGGTAGGAAATAAATATCAAAAAGTAAAATCTTGTACCAAATGAAAGAAGGATGATTATGAAGTTAAAGTTTAGAGCTGATAAAGATGATATTATAATATTTGTTGTTTTTGCTATATTTTTATTATATATAGTAGCGATAGGTATTGTTAATTTACATAGTTTTGCTACTGAAGGGTATTTTAGTGGTCTAAATCCCTTTCCCGCTTTTTCTCCTAGATTTTTATGGATTACTTTAACCATTTATTTTGCCGCTTTAATTGGTATGTTTGTTAGTGTAAAATCATATTTCTTTGAAATGGAAAAAGGAATAGGTATTACAACAGAGAAAAAAGATAAAGGTTATTCAAGATGGGCTAAAGATAAAGAGATGAAAGAAGAATTAAAAATGGTTACTCCCCAACAGGAAAGTAGTGATGTAGCAGGAGTACCTTTAATATTAAAAGATACTGAAGCTTGGGTTGATAATGGGGAATATCATACTTTAGTTATAGGTTCAACTGGTTCTGGTAAAACTCAAACTGTTATTAAGCCAACTGTTAAATTACTTGCTAAAGCGGGAGAATCTATGATTATAACCGATCCTAAAGGAGAAATTTATGAATCTACTGCTAATATGTTAAGAGATAAAGGATATGATGTTCAAATATTAAATTTCCGTGATCCGCAAAACGGTAGTAGTTGGAATCCTTTATCACTTCCTTATAGAATGTATAAAAATGGTAATCAAGATAAAGCGATAGAGTTATTAGATGATTTAGCTTTAAATATTCTTTATGATGATACAAGTAAAAATAGTGATCCTTTCTGGGAAAAAACATCAGCTGATTACTTTTCAGGAGTTGCTTTAGGTTTATTTGAAGATGCTAAAGAAGAAGAGATTAATATTAATAGTATTAGTTTAATGACAACAGCAGGAGAAGAGAAATTTGGAGGAACAACTTATATTAAAGAATATTTCTCTTTTAAAGATCCTGCTAGTGCTGCTGTTATTAATGCTTCATCTACAATAGATGCTCCTACTGATACAAAAGGATCTATTCTATCTGTTTTTAGACAAAAAATTAAATTATTTGCATCACGTGAAAATTTATCAGAAATGTTAAGTCATAGTGATATTGAACTAGCTGATATTGGTAGACGTAAAACAGCCTTATTTATCGTTGTTCAAGATGAAAAGAAGACATATCATTCACTTGTTACTATTCTTTTGAAACAGTGTTATGAAACTTTAATTGATGTAGCTCAAGAAAATGGGGGAGAGCTTCCTGTTAGAACTAACTTCTTACTTGATGAGTTTGCTAATATGCCACCTTTAAAAGATGTTACTACTATGATAACAGCAGCACGTTCAAGAAAGATTAGATTTACAATGATTATCCAAAACTATGCTCAGTTAAATCAAGTTTATGGTAAAGAAAATGCTGAGACTATTAGAGGTAACTGTGGTAATTTGATCTATTTGATATCAACAGAACTTGCTGCTCTTGAAGAAATATCTAAGATGTGTGGTGAAGTTAAATCGAAAAAAGACGATAAGACGGCCTCAACTCCATTAGTTACTGTCTCAGATTTACAGAGAATGAAGCAATTTGAAGTTATTATCTTAAGGATGAGAAAACAACCATTTAAAACAAAATTTACCCCTGATTATAAAATAGATTGGGGTAAGAACTATCCTAAAGCTACATATCCTGAAAGAGAAAAATTAAAGGTTCATACTTTTGATATAAAGAGCTTTGTTAAAGAAAAGAAAAAGGAAAAACTAATGGAGATGATGAATAGTAATCCTACTCCTCCACAATTTGGTCCTAATCCTTTTTTACCACCTAATTTATTTGGAAATAATGAAGGACCTAATCAAGTATCACAAATGCCAAAAATGCCATCTAATCCATTTATGGAAATGGAATCTAATAGACCTAAAGAAAAACCTACACCAAAACCTTCTTTTGATGTAGATGAATTAGTAAAAAAGATAGATGCTAAGATTGCAGAATTAGAAAAAGAAGAGGAAATGAATAAGAAAAAACAAGCTGAGATTGAAAAAAATATTAATAAGAAAGAAGAACCTTCTGTTATTTCTCCAATTCCTGAAGTTACAGAGATTAAGGAAAATAAAGAGACAAAACCAGTAAAAGAAGTTAATTTATCTTTAGATGATGACGATGATGATAACTTCTTTGATGATTTCTTTGATGAATAAGAGTGAATTAACTCTTATTCTTTTTTTAGGAAAGCAGTTAATCTAAAGGAACAAAAGTAAATATGATCACTAATATCTATTAGAATGATCAATAAAGAGACTGATAATTATAAAATGTTATTAAGCTAAATAGTAGTGCTTCCTTAATTGCTTTATTTAATACTTTATGATAATATTTTAATAGATAATAAATAAGGAGCTTAAGATATGGATGAAAGATTAAAAAAGGTTACAACAATAGCAGTTGGAGTTTTAATATTTGTTATATTATTAATATTAGTAAGTTATGCTTTCTTTTCAACAAGACTAGAAGGACAAGAACAAATAGTAAAAGTAGGAGATCTAGATTTAATATTAAATGAAACAAGTGAAGGAATAACTTTAGATAAAGCAATAGGGCTAAGTGATGAAGATGGTATGAACTTATCACCAGCAACTTTTGAATTAAAAAATAATAGTGGTACAGCAGTAGATTAGATAATCTATTTAGATGATAATACTATAGGAGAAACAGATACAAGAATAGATGATAAGTATTTAAAATATAATCTAACTAAAAATGGTACTAGTATGGGAGCAACACTTTTAACAGCAGCAGGAAGTAATCCAAATAGAGTAATAGATAGTGGAACTATAGAAGCAAAAGGAACAAATACTTATAGCTTAAACCTATGGATAACTAGTGATGTAGATGGAAACTACTCTAACCAAGTATTTAGTGGCAAATTAAGAGTAGAAGTAAGTCAAGAAAATAAGAATAAACCAAATGCTCCAGTGTTAGATAGTAATATGATCGCAGTGTCATACAATGGAACAGACTGGGTAAAAGCAGATACATCAAATGAAGACTGGTATAACTATGATTTAGGAGAATGGGCCAATGCTGTAACTGTATCATCATCAACAAGAGATAATTATTTAAATGCTGATGTTGGAACAGTTATAAATATGGACGATATAGAAACAATGTGGGTATGGATACCAAGATACTCTTATACTATTGGTAGCGAAGATGGTACTAATTATTATGGAAAACAAGGTACATTTTTAGATACAACACCAACGCAGGGCTTACCAGGAGAAATAGATATAAAATTTGTATCAGTTGATACTAAAGATAGAGGAACAGCCAAATATCTAGTAAGTGAAGGAATAAGTAATGATGATTGGTATACTCCTGATGGTTTTACCTTTGGAGAAGAAAAGTTAAGTGGCATATGGGTAGGAAAATTTGAGACAAGTAGTTCTAACCCCAGTGCAACAAATGGAGGAGGAAATACAACAGAACTTGACCCAATGATAAAGCCAAATGTAACAAGTTGGAGAAGTATAAACGTAAGTAATGCTTTCAATGTAAGTTTAAAAATGAATGATGAAGGAAATAGGTATGGATTTAGTAGTAATGTTGATACTCATATGATGAAAAATAGCGAGTGGGCGGTAGTAACATATCTTTCACAATCCAAATATGGAAAGTTAGGAAATGAAAACTTTAATGGAGTGAATAAAGAAGTATATCAAAATAAAAGTGATTTATATATAACAGGATGTAGTTATGGAAGTCCAAGTAATTCTAATGAAGATTATGGATGTCAATACACATATAATCAAAATATTGGAGGAACAGGTGCAAGTACTACAGGAAATATTTATGGAATATATGATATGAGTGGTGGAGCTTGGGAATATGTAATGGGAAACTATAATAATATATCCGGTACTTCTGGATTTAGTAATCCACTAGTATTAGATTCTAAATATTATAATAAATACACAAGTGATAATGCTAATATGGCATGTAATGATAGCGAATGTTTAAGTTATGGCTTATCAGAAACTGCAGGATGGTATAGTGATTCACATAATATGGTAAATCAAATATATCCTTGGCTTGTGCAAGGTGGTGGTTTCAATGTTAGTGAAAATGCAGGCTTATTTGATTTTGATGATGCAGGTAGTTTTGGAGAAGAATATTATGGGACTTCATTACGTATAGTCATCGTTCCTAACCTTGTAATAAGCCCAAACGCCTAAAATAAAAAGTATTAATTTCTTTAATCCAAAATATTATAGACTTAAAAGTTAAATATTCATTTAATAGAGTATTAATTTTTAAGTTTTTTTTCTTTAGAACTAAGAATAACACCAATTTACATTATTTTTATCTTTATGTTAAAGTTAAATTACTTTTCGAAAAGTAATAATTATTTAAAGGAGATAATTAATGGAAAAAGAGAAAAAATTTATAAGTTTAATGTCCGATTCAGTATTTAAGTATATGTTTAAGAATGAAAGATTTCATTCATTTTTTAGACGAGTAATTAAATATGCTGTTGATGTTGATATAGAAGGATATACTTTATATGATAATGAATTGAATAGTGGAAATAAAATAAAAGATTATAGATTAGATATACTACTAAAAAAAGGTAATGATTTAATATCAATAGAAATGAATAAAGATCCAAGTACTTCAACCTTAATAAAAAATCATTCCTATTTATTTAGATTAGCAGGAAGTAATTTTAAAGAAGGAGAAATATATAAACAAAAGCAAGTAATTCAAATAAATTTTAATAACTCATTATGTCCTATTAATCCAAGAACTTTCTGCTTAACATATGATTTTAGAGATATAGAATATAAAACTGTAATAGAAGGGATAAAAGACTATGAAGTTTATCTTCACAAATTTAAAGGAATAAGCTATAATGAAGTTAGTAAAGATGCTAGATTAATTTCTTTATTTACAGGAGAGTCTTATGAAGAATTAAGAAAAATAGCAGGTGAAGATAAGGAGGCCTTATATATTGTGAGTGAATTAGAAAAGTTAGGAATAAATGATGAGTTTAATGCTTTATATGAAGAAGAAATAATTCAAAAAAAATTAATAAATACGGCTAAAGTAGAAGGAATTGAAGAAGGAAGAGAAAAAGAAAAAATATTAATTGCTAAAAACTTTCTTAAAGATGGTATACCTATAGATGTAGTTTCTAAAAATACTAATCTAAGTATAACAGAACTTGAAAAATTAAAAAGTGAACTTTAAAAAAGAATGGTATTTCACATATCATTCTTCTTTTGTTTCTTCTTCCTCTTCAATAATTCTTCCAATTCTAAAACTATATTTATATTCTTCATCATCATATTCTTTTAAACTAAATTCTAAGCCTTGGTATTGGAAGAATTCTGATGTCTTTGAATTATCTGTAGTAGTATTACCTAAAGTTTCAAATACCTTATCATAAATTAAAGTAGTAGTATCTTCTGTTATATCAGGATTACTTGCTATAATCATATTACTTATTATCTCTTTAGCATTAGTATTTTTCTTTTTAAAATTAATACTTACAATATTAACATTATCACTATCTATATCAAAGATAATTTCTATATCATCAATAACTATTCTATTATCCTTTATATCAGTAATCTTAATATCTTCATTACTAATATCATTATAATTATTTAAAAGATCATTAAGAGTTATATTGGAAATAGTGTCAGCTTCAATTAAATCACTAAAGTCTTCACTTTCTTCTTGTTTTTTTAAAGTATTATAATCAATGATCGACTTAGTTATTTCAGTAGAGATAAAATAACAGATAATTCCTAAAATAATCGTAATTATTATAAGACCAATAATTTGTTTTTTAGTTAGTTTTTTTGTTTCTTTCTTCTTTTTTTCTTTTTTCAAACTTATCACCAGATAAATTATAACATATCTTTACATTAAAATCTGTCTTTTTTCTTTTTTTTAAGAAAAAAAATGATATACTAATTATGGTGATATAATATGAAATATTTGACAATTGGTCATGCTTCCTATGACGTAACATTTACAGTTAATAATTATCCTATTGAAAACACAAAAATGCGTGTTAAAGACTATGTAGCTTGTGGAGGAGGTCCTGCTAGTAATGCAGCTTATCTTTTAGCATTATGGGGTTGTGATACTGCTTTTCAAGGAGTAGTTGGAGATGACTATTATGGTAAGAAAATAAAAGAAGAGTTTAATAGTGTTAATGTTGATACTACTTATTTAGAACTTTACCCTAATTATAGGACTATGCTTAGTTTTATTATTGCTAATTTAACTACTACTAGTAGAACTATTTTAACTAGTGAAAGTAAAGATATTAAAAGATGTAGTCTTACTAACAATAATAAATATGATGTAATCCTTGTAGATGGGGAAGAAAAAGATAAAAGTATAGAAGTCTTAACTAATAATAAAGATGCTATTAAAATAATAGATGCCGGTAGTTTTAAGCCTAATACCGTTGCTTTATGTCCATATGTAGATTATTTAGTATGTTCTAAGAACTTTGCCTTAGATTATACCAATATGCCTTATAATGGCGATATAAATGAATTAATTAAGATTCATGAAAAACTAGTTAGTGATTTTAATAATACTGTTATTATTACTTTAGAAGCTAAAGGGTGCTTTACAAAAATAGGAGATAGTTATAAAATAATTCCTAGTATCAAAGTTAATGCTTTAGATACAACAGGAGCAGGGGATATCTTTCATGGGGCTTTTACCTACTTTATTAGCCATAATTATTCTCTTGAAGAGAGCTTAAGACTTGCTAATATTACAGGAGCTTTATCTACTTTAAGAATTGGTGGAAGAAATTCCGTTCCTTTATTAAAAGCCGTTCTTGAAAGAAGTGAGGAAATTGATATTATCTAGTTATCCGAAAATAGATTTGCATGGTATGGATAAAGACTATGCTCTTTTTAAAATAAATGAATTTATAGATGATTGTTATAAGTTAGAAAATGAGTATTTGCTTATAATTCATGGTATTGGTAGTGGTATTTTAAGTAAAGCAACTAGTGAATATTTAAGAAAAGATAAAAGAGTTTTAGAATTTCATCTTGATTTTATGAATCCAGGTTGCACTGTTGTAAGATTAAAATTTGACAAAGTTAAGTAAAAGTGGTATAATATGGCCAAATTAACAAAAGGGGGTAAAAATATGTATACTGAGGAGAACATAAGAGGAAAATTTCCTCTTCGTGATATTTTATTAAAAGTAATCATCGTTGCTATTTTTATCATTTTAATTGCTTGGATAGTTGCTAAAGTTGTTGGCGATACTAAAGAAAGTAAAGTTACAACCAATGTTGATAAAGTATTTAGTGCTAACATTGCATCTATGGAAGAAGCTGCGTTAAAATACTATGTTGGTGATAAGATACCTAGTGAAGTAGGTAGTTCTAATAAAATAACTTTACGTGATATGGTTAATGATAATTTATTAGAAGCTTTTACTGATAGTGAAGGTAAGTCATGTGATGTTACAAAGAGTTATGTAGAACTTACTAAAGACTCTAACGATTATACTCTTAGAGTAAATCTTGAATGTAATGAGAAATCTGATTATACTTTAACAAAAGTAAATGCTTATGATTATTGTGAAAATGAATTATGTGAAAGAAAAGTAGAAGATAATACTAAAGATGATAAAGAAGAAGTAAAGAAAGAAGAAGACATTACTAAACAAGAAGATACTACTAATAATAGTAATGGTAGTAATCCAAGTGATACTAATAATTCTAATAGTTCTTCTAATAATAACGCAAATAATTCTAATAATCAATCAGGATCTAGTTCAAATAATAATACAGTAGCTCCACCTACTAATAATAACGATTCATCTAAAAAAGTTATGTATGAATATCGTAAAGTAGTCGCTCCAGTTCTATCTAATTGGAGTGGATGGAGTGGTTGGATTCATAATGTAGATAATTATACTTCAATTATGTGTAGTAAAACTGATGTTAATTGTTTAAGAGAAGTTCAAGTTGAAACCATTAAACAACAAGTAGGAACAAAAGATGGTAAACCTGTTTATGGTTTTGTAAGTTATTATAGTTATAGAACAAGAACTGTAATTAATGCTGGTAGTACTGACATAAAATGGAGTACTTATAATGATAAATCATTATTAAATAATGGTTATACTTATACAGGAAATACAAAATAGGGGGGATTTTAAATGAAAAAAGAAGTAATTGATGTATACGGTTATAAAACCAAAGGTGGTAAAACTATTTATTGTTTTCTAACAAAGGAAAATGGTAAGATTAAATATAATTTTACTAAAAGTGAATCCTTAGTTAAGAAAGCAATGTTAGAATATGCTAATAGTAATAACTATACAAAAGAAAATAAAGAAAAACTGCTTGATGATGTTAAATTTAATTTAAATTTAGAAAATGAGGAAGTTTTAAAAAACTTATTAAATGAAAATTATAAAAGATATATATTACCTGAATTTAAATTACCTTATGAATTTGCTACTGATGAAAACTTTTCTTTTGAAATGGATAAAGAAGAGGACAACTTAAAAGATAAATTCTTAGCAAAAATTAAAAATATTAAATTTAATAAAAAAACTTTAGTAGCATCTGTTGTTGGTGTTGCTCTTGCTATTGGTGGCTTTAATCTAGTTAAGAGTCTTTCAAATTCTAAAGATAATAATGCTAATAAAGAAGCAATTAGTGCTGTTAGTGATTTAAATAGAGGAGATATTCTTACCGCAATGGGCTCTCAAGCTGAAGATACTTTAAATACTGAATTAGAAAAAGAAGAAAAAGCCAAGGAAGAAGCAAAAAAAGCAGCCGAAGCCGAAGCTGAAGCTAAAGCTAAAGAAAAGAAAAAATCTTCTAATAATGTAACTAGATCATCAAGTAATAGCTCTAGTAGTTCATCTAGTTCAAATAACTCTAATAGTACTAATAGCTCTAGTAATACATCTTCTAGCAATACTAATAATACTCCTACAACACCTACTGAAGGAAATAGCGATTTCCAAGATCCTAATATGACAATTGATGATGTTTTATTACCAGAAGAGCCTACTTCAACACCACCTTTAGAAGAAGATAATTATCAAGACGTTTATGAAGAAGAGACTCCTGTTGAATCTACTCCTGATAATGAAGAAGACTATGATCAAGTTATTGATGTTGCTCCACCAGCTGTAGATGAAGTAAATCCAACACCTGATCCTGGTGATGAAATTAAAGATGAAGATTTAACAACAGATAATATTACTTTAGATGATGAATTTAAGGGTAATGAAGATTCTATTCTTGACGGTAGTTTAACTTTCGATGATGAAGGAGTAGAAACATTACCTGATCCTACCGAGAATGCTAATAACAACGGTTATGATATTGTTGAAAGCGAAGAAGTATATCAAGAAACAGAAAATCAAGATGAAGTAATTGAAGAAGTTCCTGTTGTTCAAGAAGAAGCAAAAGAAACAGTTCCTGTAACAGAAGAAGTTCCTACAACTTTACCTGATCCTAATCTTAATGCTGAAGCTTTAGGTTATGATATGACTAACGTTTCTGATGCTACACTTAGTGTTAGTTACACTGATCCTATGGAATCATATAATGAACAAGTTGCAACTGTTGTAGTTAATGCTATGGAAAATGGTGAAAATATCGTTTATAATCCTAATACTAACGAAATTTATACAGAACCTAGTCCAGATACTAGTTATACATATAGTTTAGCTAAGTAATAAATGAAATGAAGATTTAAGATAACGTTTAAAATGTTCTCAGTAAAAAAGAGTAAAAATAATTAATTAATAAAAAATAGGTAGAAATTGATAAAAATAAATTTTACCTATTTTTTTCTTCCCAAACATTTATATTTTAAATCACGACAAAAAGACACCATGTAAAGTGTTAAAAAAATATATAAAAAGTAATGATTTCAAAGAACAAATAGTGTATAATTTAATCATCAAATCTTAATTGAAAGTTAGTTTCTAAATTATTAAGATCTGAGATTGTGGAAGTGAGTGTGTATAGAAGGAAACGACTTACTTCTTTTATTTTAAGTTTT
>CASDWO010000090.1 GCA_949284575.1 uncultured bacterium | reverse complement strand
ATTAATATTATTTATTCTGTTAGAAGATTCTTGCTATTACATATAGCAAGATACTGCTACTAACTATAGAAGATATTTGCTAAATATATTCTTCGTATATTAGGGCCATTTTCTACTTTAATATATTTTTTTCTTTTTAATGAAGTTATGCAACTTGTAATAGTTCTCTTTGATACTTTCATATGATTACTTAAATACCTATTATTTGCATAACAAAATCCCTCTTGCATAGTTAAAGTAGTGATTAATCCCATTAATAGTTTTGAAGTAGAAGAAACATCTTCATCTAATAGAACTATCATTGGTACTTGTACATATTTTAAATTACTTATATCTGTCATATTATCGTCCTCCTTTCCTTATTTTTTAAACAAAAAAACTTGTAAAATATCTTACAAGTCATACCGATATAAACTACAAAAAGGCAATACTAACCTAGAGACCTTATTTTAAATCCTGTCTCTAAGATTGAAGTGTTTTAGTCTTATAGACTAGGTTCTAATATAAATCTACGAACATTTACTGAACCTTTATTTGTTAGCGATTTAATCTTTTCTAACAAAACTCGTATGTGTATAATCCTCTGCTATATTCAATGAACTTTATATATTTATTATCTTCTAATATTTGTAAGTTCTTTTTGAATCCAATATTTGTTATACTTAAGTGATTTTGAACTCTACCTATACTTATACTTGTGAACTTACTTCTTTGAGATTGTTCTGCACAAAGTATTTTGTATATAAGTTTAGTTTCAAACTTTATATTCTTGTCTTTCCATATCTTTGGATTAATTAATTCTAGTTGTTTGTTCTTCGGCATACATTTGATTTTCTCCTTTCTTGTATTCAATAATTACCTTATTGCGTACTTCTGTACTCACTGACAAATTAATCTTAACATAGTAAATACTAACCTGTCAATACTTTTTTATTCATATTTTGTATTTTCGTTGACTTTTGTACTCATTTGGTGTATGATTAATGTGTGAGGTGAAAAAAATGTCTAGTGATAAAACTATTGGTGAAGTAATTGCCGAAGCTAGAGAAGAAAAAAATCTATCTCAAAGACAACTTGCAAAACTTGCTGGAATTAATAGTTCTGGTTTATCTAAAATAGAAGCAGGAGAAAGAGATCCTAGTCCTAAAATATTAAGAAAGATAAGTAAATATATTGATGTTAATTATAATGATTTAATGTATAAAATGGGATTAGGTATTGAAGTTAGTCCATTAAATCCTTTTATTAAAGATTACTATTCCAATTTAAAAGGAAATGAATTAAATGAGGCAGAAATTAATGTTTTAGGTAATAAACAAAATCTAGAAAAGTTAGTTTTATCTTGTGAAGAAAAACTAAAAGATAAAAATATATTAGAAAGTGAAAAAGATTTATTACTACATACTATTGAAGATACAAATTATCAAATTAATACACAACAAGAGATAATAAACTTAATTCAAAGTTTAAAAGTAAAGGAGAGAAATAGAAATGCGAAATAGAAAAATATTAAATATTTTAGTTATACTATTATGTATATTTGTTATAGTAAGTTTTGTGTTAACACAAACTATTGCAAATGATTATTTTAAAAATATGTTTTGGGTTGCTAGTATGTTTCTTATGTGTGGTGTATTATTAGATCTTAATGCTTGGAGCAAATTAGGATTAGATGTTGATAAAAACAAATCAAAAACTATTAGGAGAGGTTTTGATGATAGTACAACATTATTAGTTGTTTTTATGGTAGTTTACTTTTAATAATTGTATTTTTTAATCAGTTTAATAACGAAGTAATGAAAAACAACTATGTCATAATTGGATACTTTATTATGACAATAGAATTTGTATTATTTAATTATCTATCAATATGGAATGCTAAAAAAGATACTATTAAATTATTAAAAGATAATAAATAATACAAAAAAATAGCCTTTTACCTTTTCGTTAGATTAGGTATTAGGCTATTTTTCATATAAGAATGCGTGGCAAGTTTTGTTGCTTTAGCAATGAAATTGGCGATAGCATTCTTCTTTTTATTTAAACTTGATTTAAATAAAAAGGCAACAATACCACTTACGATTAGTTTGTGGTATGTTGCTTAAATGGGGTTTCAAAAGGGATCTCCCTTTGCACACTATTCCTAGATGGCTTGTCCATCTTGGTAGTGTGTTACTAAAATGACATTTTAGTATTTAAATTTAATTATATCAATCGAAAGTATTATTTTCTAATTGATGATTGTTCTAATGATGAAGTTAATGCCAAAATGACATTTTTGCATTTTAATATGTATTCAGCTGTTTCTTGTTGTCTTTTTACTGATATTTGTTCTTCTTCTACGGTATAAGGCCTTGCATAAGAATTATGTGGCAATAAGAAAGCTTCAATATCTGAAACTTTAGCATTAGATATGTCTTCATCATTAAATGAATTATAATGAACATAATTATATGACTCCATTAGTTCTAACATCTTAATTGCATTTGATTGGGTAATACTAATACTATTTTGTAATTTTCGAATAATTGTATATGGATCAATATAATTTTTTTCATCATACTTATAACACCAATTTGCAATTCGAATTTCATATTGTAATTGCGTAATATCTTCATCAGTTAATTGTTCATCTATTATAATTTTATTTACTAAATTTACTATATTATTTTTTCTTATTTGACCTATTTTTTGCTTGTCAATAATTACAATTGGTATATCATAAAATGCAGCCCATTTTTTTGCTCCTTCTATCTGAGAAGCAAGGCAATCACTTTGAAGAATTATATAATCAGGTAATAATGGATTACCATCTTTATATCTTTGCAATAATACTTCGTTATAAGCAAAACTTTTTTCTAACATATTATAATCAGCAAAACAAAATAGTTCTTTTTTAGCAATTATATCCTTTTGAGACTTTTTCATTTTTGTGGCTCCATCGTTAACATAAGTTGAAATCAATCTTTCATCAGAAAAATGTGAAAATCCCAATATAACTTCTGAAGCAAAAGGATTTAAACATCCATTAAAAAGACTAGTAGATATTTGAGGATTTCCACTTTCATGATATATTTGCCATAAATTGGGGTTATTAACAAGTTTATTTCCAATTTCATAATTGGTTATCTTATTCATATTATTTTCATCCTTGTGTCCAATTCCATGTATTAAAACGTGAAAATTAGGATCATCAATTATTTTTATAGTGATTTTTTTTGATTTTATATTTCCTTGTTCATCTAAAAACGTATAATCTAAAGGCATTACTTCTTTTAAAGTATCTATATTTGTTAAATTACTTTTTATCAATTCAGAATTATAATTTCTTATACAATGATAAGCTTCATCATAATTAATATTTAAATCATCTGTCATATAATGTTGTTTAAAATTATGAAACAATTCTGCTTTTGACAATTTTTCATCTAGTAATTTTGTAGCTAAAAGTACTTTTTCTCTTAACTCTCTAGACATAAAATCATTTTCGACAGTTTTGAAAATAAGTCTCTGAAAATCATCTGCGCGCTCAATATTTAAAAGTGCTTTTAGCATTATATTTCTTACAAGACTATCATCACTAATATTCTCTAATTGATAAATTATAAATTGTTTTATAGTATTAATATCACCAGCAGGAGATAATTCTTTTAGTTTTGCTATATAATCTTTATAATAAAACAAATTACCATCTATTTGTCCATTAAAATTATCAATAATTTGTTTCCCAAACTCCAATATTTTATGATTATCTATATTATCTATTAAAAATCCTTGTAATGTTTTATCTTTAATGCCATTAATTATTTGATAAATCTTTAGTAAATCGGGATTATCGATGTGTTCATATAATTTTTCCAATTTAGAATTACCCGTACATTGTTTTTTTATTTCAAGTAATATTTCAAAATTCTGAGGGTATTTTTTCAAATTATCAATATATGGTTTTATTTCATCAACAGAAATCTGTTCTAACCTACTCAATATATCTTGATTTGCTAGTAAAAACTCATTTCCATAGAAATTAACCATCTCTTTTTTCACTAAATTAGGATGTTCAAGTAATATATTTAATAAATCAGGATATTCTGTATAAACATATTTTAAATCATCAATATTATAATTATCTATTTTACCACCTTTTAATTTTTCATATAATTCTTTATCATTGACATACAAATCTAACATAAAGTCAAACTTTTCTGGTGTCAGTTGAATTTTTAAAAGAGTAGTAACTATATTTATCCCCTCATTTGGGGTCCTTATAGATTTTAAAAGTTTTTTACTTATAACATAATCAGGAAAAATTATATTTCTTCTTTTCAAAGTATATCCTATTTCCCGTAAAGTTTTATTAAAAATTATTTTTTTCATAGTCTAAAACATCACTTTATTACCGTTTTTAAGACAATCGATGTGATTATTAATACTATTTAATAATAAATTATTTAAATTTTTAAGTTTATCTATATCTTCAACTATTTGTTTTTCATCTGGATTCTCAAATAATTTTTCAATAATATATATCTTTTTGTTTTGTTCAACTCTAGGATCTGGCAAAATTTCCATTCCTAATATAGATAATTTATATATTTCAGATAATACTACATTTTTTTTGCTTTCAGAAAAATTTATGTTTATTATTTTATCAATCATTTTTAAGTAAACTTCTTCAAACTTTTTCTGTGACAAACTGTAATTTTCAATATTTCTTTTACAAACATTTATTATTTTTTCAACCGTGTCTCTTTCCATTTTTATCACCAATATAATTATAACACAATAATTATAACACATAACACAATATTTTTTTTAGATTTTACATTTTCTTGTAAAGTTTATCTACTTAAATCAAAATCATCAGATTTATCATAATCTTTATCTAATTCATCTATATCTTTAACTCTTGTTTTTAAATAATCTGGTGCCTCTACATATTCAAATAATTCATCTTGTTTAGTAGTCCCTCTAGATATTTTAATTACATCATTCATATCAAAATCATTATTATCATAATAATCTTTAACTTCGGTAGTTGTTTCATCTTTTGTATATTCATTACCAATTTGTAATATCTTTCTAAAAAATTTCTTAATTACTTCCAATATTGCTTCAATATAGTTTCTTAATTTGTTATTTTCTTCAGTTAAATTTTGATTTCTAATAGTAAGAGATTTAACTTCTTTTTTAAGATTTGTATTTTCTTTTTCTAATATTTGATGGCTTTTAGTGAAAGTTTTTACTTCATTAAATAATTGTTCTATTTTAGGTTGAAATTCTAATACTTTTTTAGTTTCTTTAATAACATTCTTCATTGAATCAAAGGTTTCATTTTTAACTTTTATATATTCATTACTAAAGATAGTATTTTTATTAGATTTCATTTTATCATTTAAATCACTTATGGCTTGTTCTAAATTTTTATTAATAGTTTCAACTTTATTTTCATAATATCCAGTTGTTTTCTTTAATTCTTTAATTTTTAAATGTTCTCTACTACTTCCTTTAATACCTCTTTCTAAATCAAATCCTGCATCAAGAAGTCGTTCGTGATACTTATCTTGTAATTGGGATAAATATATTTTGTCTTTTATAAATTGTTTTTTTGATATTGTCCATCTTTCAGTATTAGTCCTTTTATCTAATTTTTTAATAAGTGGTACTACTACACAATGAATATGTGGTGATTTTTCATCTAAATGAATAGTTGTGTGAAGTATTTGCTCTTTTTTATAACCTAAATCGTTATAAACAAACTCCATACAAGTATTTGCCCAATTCATTAAATCTTCATTACTCATATTATCAAAGAACTTAGGTGATGCAGTAAATAATAATTCATCTGCTACACAATTTCTTGATTGATTAAGCATTTGTGTATAACTTCTTTGTCTTTCTTTTCTTTCAGTTTTTTGTTTTTCATTATGTTGTTTTTCATATTCTTTTGTTATTTCTTTAAATCTTTTAACATATTTATAATTTAATGGTACTAATTCTAAATTTTTATAACTATCTTCTACCCTTATATCAGGATTAGAATTATATGCTTGTTTTTCTCTTTGATTATGAGAACCAATTTGTGCTAAATCGTGTGTAGTCATAATAGGTTCACTTCTAAATATTGCATAATTTAAATTCATATTATCATTCCTCCATTCTTAAAAATTAATAAAAAAAAAGATACCTATTTCTAAGTATCTTTGGTTCTATAAATATTCTGCAAATCTCTGCGAAAAGTTCTGCAAATCTCTGCGAAAATTATTTTTTTAAAATCCATATAGGTTTTGAATCAGAACCTATATTTTCAATTCTATTTTCTTTTTTCAGCATTGTTAACAAATAACGAACTCTATTATTTTTATTTTTTTCTGTCATATTTACAGGTAATTTTGGATATATTAATTTATTAATATCATCTCTATTTGCTTTTTCAAATTTTTCTATATAAGTTATAATATAATCCTTATAATATGAGTTGTCTAATCCTTTATTATCTATATACTCATCTTTTTTATTAGTTATTTTAGCTATATCTGATGATATATAAATGTTAGGATATCTTCCTTCTATTAAATTATCTTTTCTTAAATAATCACTTTGTTCTTTTGTTATTTCATATCCTTTTTGAACTCTATCTAAAAGCATTACTTTTTCAATATCTAAATTAGTTTTTTCAAATAATATTTTACTATATTTTTCATCTATTATTTTTCCATATAAAGTTACTTTCACCCTATTTTCTTCACTCAAATCATAGTCTGGCATTGGAAAAAACTTTCTTTTTTGGATATCATAAACTCTTCTTATCCCACTTCCAACAGTATCAATCATATTTAAATTTACCATTGCATTTGCCAAAAATTGATTTTTATAATATGGTGATGAAAAACCATCTTTTAAAACATTTTCAACTGTTTCAGGAATAAAATTTCCCTCATTTGTAATGATTAATTTATCTTTATATTCCATAACATTAATATTTCCATGAAGTCTATAATCCTGATGAACAATACAATTATTAATTAACTCACGTAAAATATAATTATCGTATTGATCTACTTCATTTGGAAATAAAGTATTTTCATTAACCATATATCTATATCTTAAATTTCTAATTTTTGATTTTAATTTTTCTACATTTACAATAAAAGGAATACCAAAGTGTTCATAATCAACAACATTTATTTCATCATATAATTTCCATGTCATTTTAGGATTATATCCATTCATTAAATAATCATCTTCATTTTTCCCTAAAAGTAGCATACAAGCCATGGTAATTTTACCATTTAAAGTAAGTTTTACTTTATTTAAAAAGTCTATATCAGATATATTATCAATTTCATTTGCCACTTCTTTTCCTTCATATTTTTTCTTAAATTGTTCACGTGCTAATTTAATTGCTTCTTTATCAATATTATTAATTGTTGCTTCATAAATTATTTGTCTAGACCAATCATAATTTGCAGTTGCTTTTATTTGTTCTATTTTATTTGATGCAAGTGGCATAAGAGATTCTCCAGCTCTACCGTAGGCAAAACCTTTCCAATTAATAGGAACTCCAGATGCTGCAGGCACTTGAAACATAATAACCCTTTTGTCATCTTTGTAAATTTGATATATTTCAATAAAAGTTATATTATCTGTCGTATTATCTGCTATTTGTTTTTTGATTTTATTAAAATTATTATCATGTAAAAAATTTGTATCTATTAAATCATGTGTTTTATCATCAACACCAAAAATAATCCAAGAATATTGCTTATTCTTTAAATTTGCTTCATTTCCAAGTGCTGAAAAATATTTACCCAATAAATCTATATCGAAATCATTTTTAGCACGTTTAAATTCTACACATTCATTTTCTTCATTTGCTAATAATTCATCTAATATATCTAAAAGTTCATCATTATTTTTATACAAGTAAATCACCAACTTTCTAATAATATTTTACCATAAATAATTACTATTAATGTCTAAATTTTACATAATTATAAAATTATTTCTAATATATTATCTTTATCATATTTTTTTATTAAATCTATAAATCCATTCATAAAAATATTCCAGTTATTTGGGCAACTATCATTACCATTAAAACATTCTGATATACCATTATAATATTCTAGTTTTAAAATCCATTTATAATTATCAAAGTTTTGACTAATATATTCTTTATTCCAAAATTTTATTTTAGATTTTGTAATGCTATCTAATATTTTTATTTTATCTTTATTTGACAATATTTCTTGGTTTACAAATTCATAATTTCTTTTAATTATGAAAGTTAGATTATCATTAAGTATAAATTCAAATTTATATCTAATTTTATTTAATATAAATACTAATGTTATTTTACTTATATCTACTGCATATAAGTTTTTACTAGAATTAAACGATTTATTACAATTTTTACAATATTTATTATGATTATGATCAGTTATAAGAGTTCCATCATAATTCTTTCTTTTAGGTTTTCTTTTTCTATTTGAATATTTAACCTCATTATTATTTTTCTTTACAAATGTATTATTATCATTATACCTATATAAATAAATAATACTTATAGTCTCCTTACTATTACAATAAGGACAAGTCATTTTTGCTCCCATTATTACTACTATTTCCTTTCTTTTTTAGGAATCTTATAACCCTTATCTATTTTTTCCCTATGGGGGTAATAGCGGTGTCATCATGGGTGAATTACTTGTATCTAAAAAAGGATTAGGTTACTTAATAATGTATGGTACTCAAGTATTTAATATAGATCTTGTCATTGCTTCTGTTATTGTTCTAGGTGTCTTAGCTTTCTTATTCTATTATCTCATTTGCTTACTTGAAAAATTTATAAAGAAGAAAACTGTTAACTAATTGGTTAGCAGTTTTTTAATAATCACTAAAAAGTTACAAACATAAATACAAAATAATTCTTATATCAATTATATAATTGTTAACTATTTCTCATCATTTAGTATATTTACTATCTGCTAAATATTTTAAACCTTCTTTTTTAGATAAAGTTAATACTTTTGTTTTCTGTTCTTCTGTAATATTCACAGAAGCAGCACTTTTATGTCCACCACCTCCATGAAGTACAGCAACTTCATTAACATCAAAATCTTTATCTATAGATCGATATGACTTTTGTCCAAACTTTCCTTTGTCCATAGCCATTACTATAAAATATTTTATGTTTTCTTTATTACCATTATTTTGAATATATTCTACTAATTCATTTCTGTACTCATAATTAGCAAAAACGGTCCCAAATTTATTATTATTTTCATCTAAAAAATACTCAGCGCTTGCCATAATCTCTTTTAATAATTCATTATATTCATTCTTCTTATTTTGAATTAAAAATAACTCCTCTTCACTAAATTCAAAACTTTTAGGATTATCTAATAATTTCAATTGCATTAAAGATATATATTTTTCAATTCCTAAAGCATTAAATAAAATTGCTAAATCATGAGCTTTTTTACCAAAATTTCCTACTTTTTTCCATTCCCATGTATCTTCAAGTCTCGTAAGTTCCACAAACTCTTTTATCGCCTCAGTTTGATCTATTAAATCATTTTGAACTAAATATTCATAAAATAACTTAGTCCCACATTTTTTCCATCTTTATCTTCTTCAACAATCGTCGTAAAAAAATATTTATTCATCTTATCATCAATAGCACGTTTATGATGATCAAATACAAGTACCTTGTCTTTTAATGAAGAGTTATTAACTAAAGTTAAAGCAGGATCATATAATGCTAAATCTGTTACATATATTTTTTCATATTTATTAAAAGCATTTGAATCTATATATTTTCTAAAGACTTGTTCTAATTTATCTACATTTGGAACAAGAACATAATCAATATCTTGAAAATGAAAAGCTAATTTTCCTAATACAATACATCCAAGTCCATCAGTATCACTTTCATGACTAAATATTATATTTTTATTCATATCAAAACCTCATTCCTTCCCTTAATTATATCACATCATAATTAACAAAAAAACTGCTAACTAATTAGTTAACAGCTTTAACTTATTATAAACAAAATTCGAATAATTCGAGCTAATGCTAATATTCAACTGGTGGCTCCAGCGGGAATCGAACCAGCGACACAAGGATTTTCAGTCCTTTGCTCTACCGACTGAGCTATGAAGCCAAAATAAATGGCGGTTCCGACGGGGCTCGAACCCGCGATCTTCTGCGTGACAGGCAGACGTGTTAACCAGCTGCACCACGGAACCATGGTTGCGGGAAGAGGACTTGAACCTCTGACCTTCGGGTTATGAGCCCGACGAGCTACCAACTGCTCCATCCCGCGATATAAAATTATTATGGCGGAGGAAAAGGGATTCGAACCCCTGCGCCGTTCGCACGACCTCCCGGTTTTCAAGACCGGTCCCTTCAACCAGACTTGGGTATTCCTCCAAAATAGTGGTGCCTAAGGCCGGACTTGAACCGGCACGAGGTACGACCCTCGCAGGATTTTAAGTCCTGTGCGTCTACCAATTCCGCCACTCAGGCACAACGAATGGTGACCCGCATGAGATTCGAACTCATGACCCTTTGATTAAAAGTCAAATGCTCTACCGACTGAGCTAGCGGATCAACTTAATTAAAAATGGCTGCCTCGGTTAGATTCGAACTAACGCATGTCAGAGTCAAAGTCTGATGCCTTACCACTTGGCTACGAGGCAATAGCATAAAACAGTGGTGGAGAGAGATGGATTCGAACCATCGAACCCGAAGGAACAGATTTACAGTCTGTCGCGTTTAGCCACTTCGCTATCTCTCCGACATAATAAAATGGTGCCGAAAACAGGAATCGAACCCGTAACCTACTGATTACAAATCAGTTGCTCTACCAATTGAGCTATTTCGGCAAAAATAAATGGTGGGCGATATAGGACTCGAACCTATGACCCCTTGCTTGTAAGGCAAGTGCTCTAACCAACTGAGCTAATCGCCCAAATACGTTTGACGAAATTAACTATACCAGTTAATTTGAAGATTGTCAATAATATTTAAAATTTTTTTTATTTTTTTTGCAAATTATAATCCTTAAAGACCCAATAATCCAAATGCAAAGCTAAATTAGCAAACCCTTCTTCAGTTTCCTTTATCTTACTTTTATTGCGTTTCATAATCCGATAATCAACATTTTTTAAACTTAATTCAAAGAAATTATCAAAAATTTTAATAATTTTTACTCTAATCAATTCATTTAAATCAACATAATCATGCAAATCATCAATATGCTTATTAGCAACTTTTGAAATATGAACAAGACCAGTATGATAATTATCTAACATTACAAAAATACCATAATCTTTAATTCCAGTTACTCTACCGACTACAATCATTCCTTCTTTATATTTTTTCATATTTCTTGCCTCCAAATAATTATAACAAAAAAATATAAAAGATACAACTTTCTTTACAAAAACCCCAAGCAAACGATATAATGTAACTGGTGATTAATATGAATAACAATGAAATAGAAAAAAAAATAATAGCTATAATTGAAGAATTAAAACCATTTCTATTAAGCGATGGTGGAATATTAGAATATAAAGGTTTCAAAGATGGTATAGTTTACGTAAAATTAGGTGGAGCTTGTGAAGGTTGTGAATTTTTAGATTTAACGTTAAAAGACGGAATAGAACAAATGCTAATGAATGAAATTAAAGAAGTAAAAGAAGTACGAAATATCAACTAAATTTATCTAACCAATCTATTTTTAAAATAGATTTTTTTTCATTTATAAACCTATAAATATTATAAAGATATTCTTCATACTCAGCAGTTCTTTTTATAATATCAACAATTTCCATTTCTCTTTTAACATCATTAATAATAGATTCATAAACATCAAAATAAAAACTTGGAAATAAAAGTCTAGACATAAGTAACGAATATTGATAAGTACTATAATTTAATTTCTCAATAATTTCCTTAATATTATCATAATCGTAAATATTATTTACAAACAAATATTTAAAATATTCCGCTACATCTCTAGATTTATGATCAATAACAAGATTTAAAGGATTATAAAAATGATAACTAACTAAATCAACTCTCCTTCTAGCTACAACCAAAATATCAGAAGGATCTTTTTTAAGGTAATTATTACTAGCATTAAAATAACTAATCGCATTCTCACTAAGACCAATAAAATAATCAAGACTTTTATATAATATTTTGTACTTATTTTTTATATAATCCTTTTGATATTCAAAATAATCAATTTTACTAGACCATAATCCTGCCCAATCACTATGATTTAATAATCTTAACTTTAAAACTTCCAACGAACAATAATATGGATTATAAAACTCAGAGAATGACACTTCCCTATTTTTTTGTTCTCTTAATAATAAATAACTATAACCATCTATAACACTTAAAGCTTCATTTTTAATATTATAGATTATCTCCATAAAAACACTATTTATAAGATTTTTTCTAAGTAATATAACCTCTTTAAGATAAGAAATAGGCTTATCTAAACGCCAAAGATAATAGCTATAATATTCATCTTCAAAATAATAATATTGTCTTCTTTTAACAATTTTCATTATACTAATACGATAATAATAAAAAAGAGCATTTTTCATATTTAAAACCTCACTAAATCATATGAAAAAAGCAAAAAAAAAGAACATAGTCTTATTTTTTTCTATGTTCTCCTCCAGTTAAATTACTATAATACTGAATACATTGATTAGCAGCAACTATAGATTGTGAAAAGTCTTGAATTATTCTCTTATTTTCAAAAATAGCTTGTTCCTCTTTAGTACTTTCTTCTATAGTACTCATAGTAGCTTGTTTTAATTCAGCTAACTCCCTTTTTGCTTCCGCTATTTTTCTATTACGATAATCTAATTTAAGTTTAGCAGCTTCAGCTCTTTTACTTTCTGCTTCTTTTCCTTTCTCTACTTTTAAAGAATCAGTTCTTTCTCTTTCCTCTTTTAATTTTGATAACCGTAATCTAGCATTATCTGCTGCTTTTCTTGCCTCTTCTTGTTCTCTCATAATAGCCATAAATTCTTCATCATCAGAAAAATCAATATTTTCATTAGTTGTATCACTAGTACCTCCAATATGACTAGGTTCTTCACTCTTAACAGTTTCATCAGCTAAATCATCTGCAGGAACATAAAAAGGACTAAAGTTAAAGATGCTTTCATCATCACTAAATATAGGTGTATCAGGCTTTGCTTCACTAGGGCTTGGTAAAGGTTCTTCTACTACTGGCTCTTCTTTAGCTTCACCTCTAGCCTTAGCAAAAATATCATCCATATCTTCCATAGTAAGTTTATGCTCATCTTTTTCTGCCACATCATCTTCTGTTTTTGGCTTATTCATCTCTTCAATCGCTTGTTCTTTAACTAGTCTAACGACATCTTCCAAATTATCACTATTTACTTTATTACTAATATAATCAGCTTCAGCACTATTTTCATTTTCACTTTTTGAAGAAGTCATTGTCTTCTCAACTGCTTGTTTAATTTCATCACGATCAACACTAGATAAAACATCACCAAGAGAGTTTTGACTAACCTCAAAAGCCTCATCCATATCTTTAGTAGAAATAATTTCTCCAGAACTTAAAACCCGACCATTTTGTACTAACATTTCTTTATTTTCATCAGGAAGTGTCAATATTTTCTTAGCAGCAGCATACATCTTACTATGAGAATCCTTAAATTTTTTCATTGCATCATCAATATCTTTAAATTTATCAATAGAATTTCTAAGATCATCAATATTTGAAGAAGTCATAGCACTAGAAACACTCTCTTTAGCATTAACTGCCTCATTTTCCAAATATTCTCTCTCCACTTCTGCAATAGATAAATAAGAAACTAATTTTAACTTTAACTTATTAAATTCTCCTGCTAAGGCTGTATCAATTTTTTTAATCTTCACATTGTCTTTAATATCTGCCATTTCACTCGCCTCCATAACTAATTACCAATTACTGCTCTTTTTTTGATAAATTTCTTAAAACATCTTTAACTCTATTCCACTCATCTTCATCATCAATACCACAAAGTCTTGGTGGCTCACTAGATCTATCAACAAAAGAAACATAAACAGTCACATTACCATTATCATCTTTCTCATTTTTTGTATAAACAACATATTCTTTTTTTGTATCTTTAAATTCAAATGCAATAACAACTTCTACTTCATCAATAGAACCATCTTCACTTATTATTGACATTGTTACCTTTTTATTTTCATTCATCCTATTTTTCCTCCCTTTGCTATTCTATAAACAATTTTAACATAAAAAAAAAGAAATATAAAGCTTTTTTGTGATTTTCTTTATAAATTTCGTTTTAAAACAAATATTTTTGCTCCATAAGCACAATATTTACTAATATATTCATCTAAATATTTAATATCATTAAGAGGTTTAACATTCTTATTAGAGCTTTCATAAAATCCTTTCAACCGCACTCTCCCATAAGAATAATCACCAAGAATATAATCATATTTAGAAAAATAGTCAGTCATATAAGGTTTAACTTCTAATTCATTAAAATTTTCTTTTCCTCTTATTAAAGTATAATTATTTTCTAAAAATTTTATCATAATAATCGAGTAATCTCTATTCACCTCTTATAAAAGAGTATAACAAATGAAAATTAATTTGTAAATTTTTCTTTATTTTGTATAGAAAGTACTAGAACTATTACTAAACATCCCATTATAATAAAGAGGAACCTGCCCTTGAACAACCTGGGTTGCTATATTTATTTTTGTTGTTATTGGAATACTTTTAGTAGAATGTGGCATTGTTATTTTTTCTTTTATAGTAACTTCTACACCAACTTCAATTAAGGCATTATTAAAACCATACTCTTTTACATTAGTAACTAAATTACTACTTACTGTTCCAATAAATGAAAATTTAATTGGAATACTTGTTGTCATATTAACAATTAGAGCATTATTAAATAAAACACCTATTGGAATATCACAAACAATACCATTTTTTAAATAGGTTAATCTTGTTCCATTAAGCGAATCAGATAATTCTAAGTAATTTTTTTCACCCTTTTCTAAGGCTTTAAGTCGCTTTATAGCTTCTTCATTTATATATTTTAACAATTGATTAGTCATCTTAGAATCAAAATCAATCAGTTGAATATTTCCTTCACTATCTTTAGTAAGCTGAAAAAAGTCATTATCAAAAATATCATCATCAAGATCAACTACTTCATTTAAAATAACACTAGCAACGCGCTCTGTTTCCACAGTAGCATAATTTATAATTACTTTTTCTAACTTAGAGCCAATAAAAAAAGTACTTACAAAACTACAACAAAAAGAAATACCCAATATTGTAAAAAAAAATCCTAGTTTCTTTTTCATTAAACTACCCCTTAATTAAGCTTAACTAAAATAACATCCTCTCCAATTCTTTCTATATTTTGCCATTTAATTTCAACATCTTCATTTTTAGCAAAAGACATAAATTTTCCTTTCGCTTCCACTAATAGACTAACTATTGTTCCACTTTTTTCATCAACTTTAACATCAATAATATTACCTATATTACGGCCATCTACAATATTAACAATATCTTTACTTTGCAAATCAGAAAGTCTCATAATATCACTGCCTAACTATTAAAGATTATGAAAAAAAAAGAAAATCTATGCTTTTATCGCAAAGTTTTCTTTAATTGTTTAATAGCATTTTTCTCAAGTCTTGAAACTTGAGCCTGACTAATTAACATTTCATTAGCAATTTCCATTTGTGTTTTTCCAATAATATATCGTTCATTTAAAATATATTTTTCACGATCACTTAATGCTTCAACCGCATCATTTGTTACTAATCTTTTTTCAACTTCTGATCCTGTTTGCTTTTTATCTTCAAGTTGATCATACAAATATATTGTATCTCCTCCATCGTTGTAAATAGGTTCTGACATAGAAACAGGACTTTTCAAAGATTCAATAGCAAAAACAATCTCATAAGAATTAACCCCTAATTTTTCAGCAATTTCTTCAGTACTAAGTTCTAAACCCGTTTCCATAAAATGCTCTTCTTTTAACTTTAAAGCTTTATATGCTAAATCTCTTGTTGATCTACTAACCCTAATACTATTATTATCTCGTAAATAACGCTTAATTTCACCTAAAATCATTGGTACTGCATAAGTTGAAAATTTAACTCCATGAGCCAAATCAAAATTATCAATGGCTTTAACAAGTCCAATACAACCAACTTGAAACAAATCATCCAAGCTTTCATTTTTATTATTAATTTTTCTTAAAATACTAAGTACTAATTTTAAATTACCACTAATAAGATCATTACGAGCAAAAGTATCCCCTGAATGCATTTTTTGAAATAATGAAACCATCTCTTCACTAGTTAAGACTTTTAAATTCGTAGTAGAAACACCACTTATTATAACTTTATTATTAACCATTTAACCATCTCCTAAAATTATAATGATTAAATGATTGTTCTTTTATACAAAAAAATAATTAAAATTAATCTAGTTGCCTAATTTATTGATAAGTTAATTATATAAATAGTATAAGACAAAAATATTTATGTTCAGTTTATAATATCCAAAGGATTACTACTTCATAAATAAAGCATTCTATTATATAAAGAGTTTACATCAAATTAAAACCGATCTAAAAAACTTGTTATTTTCCCCTTATCCTGATAACTCATAATTGTTTCTAAATTAACTTTCTCTGTACTTTTAAAGATATTATTATCAATAACATCACTTTTTTCTCTAAGACTTTCTAATATTTTTTTAATTTCAAGCCGTTTAGAATTATTTTCAATATTCTTATTTTCTGTAAATTTACAGGCACAGTTTATAAAGGCATATTCATTATATTGCCAAAACTTTTTTATGGATTCTTCTCTTACTAAATAAAGCGGTCTAATAAGCTCCATACCAGGAAAATTAGTACTATGTAATTTCGGTAACATGGTTTTAAATTCTCCACCATAAAACATTGATAGTAGTATTGTTTCTATTACATCATCAAAGTGATGTCCTAAGGCAATTTTATTACATCCTAAATCTTTTGCAGTCTTATAAAGAAAACCTCTACGCATTCTAGCACACATATAACAAGGATGGTCTTTATCTAGTTTGTTTGCAACTTCAAAGATATCTGAATCAAATATTTTATAGTCGATACCTAAAGATTCTAAATTATCTTTTATTACTTTTAAAGTCTCTTCTTTATACCCAGGATTCATAACGATATATGATAATTTAAAGTTAGTCTTACCATGTTTCTGCAATTCTTCTAGACATTTTGCAAGTATAACAGAATCCTTTCCTCCAGATATGCAAACAGCTATATGGTCATTTTCACTTACTAATTCATAGTCCCTAACTGCTTTCATAAATTTACGCCAGATATCTTTACGATACTTGGTTATAAGACTATGTTCTACTTCTTTATAGTTTTTCATTTGCATCTCTCCTATGAATATTTTAATATATCTCTAAACTCTTGATAACCATCATTACTACTAAAATGCCCGGCATTATCATATTTAATTACTTTGCCACCAAGCATTTCAGCGAAAGATAAAGATTTATCTAAAGAAACATATTTATCATTAGTAGAACAAATACAGATTACATCTTCTGAAACACTAATCCCTTCAATGTTATCAAGATAGAAGCTATTATAAAGGTGTTCATCTTCATAAGTAATCTTGTTAAATCCTGCTATTGTAATTAGTTTTTTTATTTTTATATTATGTTCTTTTAAAAATTTAACAATAAATATACTACCTAAACTATGAGTAATAACAGTACTAGATTCACTTAAAAGTCCTATATTAAGATATTGTTCTAAAATATTAGACCAATTATCATAGCTTTGTAAAGAATAAACTGGAAATTGTGGTGCAATTACATAATAGCCTTTTTTAGTTATACTTTTATGTAAATATGGAAAAAAATTCTTATAAGGATTACCATATGAGCCATGAATTAAAAAGCAAACATCTTTCATTTTATATTTCCCACTTTCTTAAATGATGTTGGAACACTACTTTCAAATGTATAAGTTTTATTATTAAGAGGATTAGTTATAATTAATTTACTAGCATGTAAATAAAGTCTATTAGATTTAATCCCTCCATACTTTTTATCTCCTACTATAGGATTACCTAAATGATTTAAAACTACTCTTATTTGATTACGTCTTCCTGTTTTAATATTAACTTTAACAAGACTATATTTATTATTTTTATTAATCGTCTTAAGAGAAGTAATGGCAATCTTGCCTTCTTTTTTATTAGTAACAATAACTTTATCAGGTCCTATTTCTTTTAAGTAACAAGTATAGTCATCTACATCTTTTACATCACCTGTTACTAAAGCGACATATTCTCTTGTTTTAACATATTTATCCCAATTATTTTGTAAGAGATTTTTTAGAGTATTATCTTTTACAAAAACTAAGACTCCTGATGTATCTTTATCAAGACGGTGTAAGACAAAGATTTTATCATTCTTTTTTCTATTTTTAATAAAATCTCTTACTAAATGATAGGCAGTCTTTTCTTTTTCTTTAGTAGTACTAATAGATAAAAGTCCAGCAGGTTTATTAATTACAAAGAAATATTCATCTTCATAGATAATATCAAGGTTACTCTTCTTATGAGTTTTATTAATCTTGCTAAGTTCAATAATATCATTTTTCTTTACAGGAGTATTAAACTTTGTTACAACTTTTCCATTAACTAAAACTCCCCCATCTTTTAGATAGTTCTTTATTTTTTTCTTACTTAAATCCTTAAATAAAACATATAACGTTTCTAATAGTTCTCCTTTTTCTAAAACTTTTCCCTTCATTAACATCATCCCCTTCAAAATACGGTATTATTTTATCAAATAAAAAGAAAAAAGTCTATCATTAGACTTTAATCAAATAAGTTATTAAATTCATATTTAAAGACACGATAAGCATATTTCTTAGAGTTGTAATTAAATTGTCTAATTAAATTACCATCGTTATCATATTCACCATATGAGTTATCTTTACCACTACCGACAACGACATTACCACCATCAAGTATTTCAACATCACTTACAATGCTTGAGTAAGGTATTTCAAAACTCTTAACTAATTCATAAGTCTTATCGTTTTCATTAACTTTATATTGATAGAAGTATGATGTTTCTCCCTCATTATAAGTACCAGTACCAGGATAATTTGACCAGTCAAAGTTAGGTCTTGTTCTAGCACCTTGGTAATTGTTATTAAACATATATAAGTAATACTCTCCATCTTCAAGAGTCTCATCTCTATAATAAGTAATACTATGTTGTCCTGCTTGAGAAACAAAGTCTCCTACTTTTTCATATAGTAAGTCACCATATGATGTATCTTCTGTAACAGATTCATCTGTTAATAAATATTTAACACTAGGTTCAGTATAAGCATCATTAATATAAATTATAGTACTTAACTCTCTTGAACTTAAGACTATATCATCTCCTATTAAAGATAAACTATTTAAATGAATCCAATCAAGTTCATAACCACCATAAGTATTTTTACCTTCTGGTTTAACAGCATTTAAGTAAAATTCTGGTAGTAAGTCTTTCATATCAACTATTTTTTCTACTTCTTTAGTATCTAAATCTACTGTAATTATAACGTCTTCAATAGTATCAGTACCATCTTCATTAACTAATATTACAAAACGATTATTATCTTCATCATAAACCATATCGTGATGCATTGAATATTTTCCTAAATCATAGAACTCTTCTATTTTACCTAAATCATTTACTTTAACTATACCTTTTTTATTATAAGCATAATACATATAATCATCATCAAAGATAATACGATCTGCTCTATAACTATCTAGTACAAACTCTTCTCTTAGTACTCCATCATTATCATATAGATAAATATTAGAGTTGTAGTTTTTATCGTGTCCTAAAAGTGCATAAAGACCATCTGTTAATTCTTCTTCACTATCTCCCTCTACTACTTCTACCTGTGTATCAATATCAGCTTCAGATTTAGGAGTTGTAATAGTAAATTCATGTTCTAGATCTCCACTAGTAAGTGTTAGAGTATTAGCCTCTCCTGGAACAAAACCAACTAATTGATATTCATTGCTATCTTTATGAGATATTTCTTGTTCAAAGTCACTATATCCTTCAGTTTCAATTTTATAGTCTAAATCTTCATCACTATCAGTATAATATAAGTAGTAAGATAAACTACCAGTACCATATGGATTATGAATTAATAAAGGATCTTCTAGGGAATAATCTGCTTTATCTTTTAATTCTTCTATTTTTTCTTCGATTATATTTTGATAATCTTCACTAAAAATAGAAATATCCTCATCCTTTTCTACTTCATATACACCTTCATCATTTTCTACAAAATTAACATTTTCTCTTATCCAAGCTGGATCTGTTAATAGATTTTCACGATATCTATCATAGGCTCTAAAACTTAGATAAATAATTACAGCAATTACGGCTATAATAATGATAGTTAGTAAAAACTTCTTCCAATGTTTCTTAAAAAATTGTCCTATTCTTTTCATTTTTTCTCCTCCTAAATAGTAATTTAACTACTTTTTGTGAAATTTATATGAAATTTTTCAAAAAAACACTTGATTTAATAAAAGTTATTTGCTATTCTAATATTGCTTGAAGAAAAAAAGCAAAAAACACTTGCATTTCTTTCTAATTTATTGTAGAATGTAAATGTGCTATCAATCCGGGCCTGTAGCTCAGTCGGTTAGAGCACTTGCTTGATAAGCAAGGGGTCACAGGTTCAAGTCCTGTCAGGCCCACCATTTAATTTATTTGCCTCAATAGCTCAGTTGGTTAGAGCACTTGACTGTTAATCAAGGGGTCCTAGGTTCAAGTCCTAGTTGAGGCGCCATTTATTTTTATTTTTTTATGTCAAGAAAAAATATGGCCAGTTGGTGAAGTGGCTTAACACACTGCCCTTTCACGGCAGCATTCACGGATTCGAATTCCGTACTGGTCACCAAAAAGAATTTCAAGTTCCTCCGTGAAAGGGGAGCTTTTCTTATACTATGAGAAAAATTCCTTGACATTTATATTTCTTTAAGGTAATATTATAGATGTCTAATGACAAAAAGAGATGCGTTTTGGAGACATACTCAAGAGGCTGAAGAGGCGCCCCTGCTAAGGGTGTAGAGTGGGCAACTGCTGCGAGGGTTCAAATCCCTCTGTCTCCGCCATTATATAAGTAGTTAAAAAGATCTGTTTAATCACAGGTCTTTTTTGTTTTATTTCTTACCAATTCTATTTCATCTCCTAAGTTGTACCATCTAATTTGAACTATGAACTTATCAATTGGATTATTACGACTTTTAGCAGCAAATATTAATTTAGAAAAATGAATAGTTGATGATGGTTCATCTTTACATTCAAGTAAAAACTTAATTATTTCATCTTTAGTAATATAAGAAAAATTATCAACAGTTCCATGAATTAAGATATCAGTCTTACCTATTACAAAACGATTAATTAATTTGATAAGTAAATCATCATGTCTCATAAAGTACTTATTAACTTTTTTTATTTTTCTTTTTATCTTTAACTTATAATCAGGAAAAGTTAACTTTCTTGCTCCACTACCATTATGAGTACCATCAGCAAAGAAATATTCTAGTATTATATTAATAATTTTAAGTGGAACTTTTTCTTTAGCTAAATAATCAGTAAAACTATAAATATATTCATTATGCACAGTATTTGCTTTACCCATTTTAATACTAATAGATTTCTTCTCTTTACCAACTTTAATCCAAATATCTTCTTTTTCTTTATTAAGGTTAACATACGAAGTAATTAGCATATCATCATTAACATTAGAAAAATTAGCATACAAAAAGTCTTTAAACATAGAATTTACTTCACATACTTTTTTACCATTAAGATAATTGAAGAAGTCCCATTCATTTTGGAATCCGTAATTCTTAAGTATTTTATCACCTCCTTATTATAATTATTTACACTAACTAAAAAAATGCTCCAAAAATTTTGAAACATTTATATTTTTAATTTTTTAACAGCTTTATCTACTAGTATTTCAAATAATTTATATAGTTCGTGAGATGCAAACATTAAGATAAAGGTTATAAATATCATTAAGTAATCAAAATGAGTAATCGAGAAAAGTGTCGTTAAATTCATCAAACAATAGATAAATAAATAAAACATTAAAGCAAAAAGAATTAAACGTACTCTATTAAATGGCTGACATACTTTATATAAAAGAATAAATGATACATAAGCTGTAATTGTTAAAGATAGTGTAGATACTTTAGCATAAGTTAGTCCTATAGCACTACCAAATAAAGTAATAATAACAATATTTATAACGATAACAAAGGCAGGTGGTGCGGCCTTTTTCAAGACATTAATTAGGAAGTTACCTTCTACTCTATCTTTATTAGGCTCCAAAGCTAGTATAAATGAAGGTATTCCTATAGTTACAACACTTGATAAAGTTAACTGAACTGGAATAAATGGATATGATTCTTCTAAAAATAGGAAGATGAATGCAAGTAATCCGGCATAGATTGTTTTAACTAAGAAAAGGGAGGCAGAGCGTTGTAAGTTATTTATACTTCTTCTTCCTTCTAAAACAACACTAGGCATAGCATCAAAGTTAGAGTCTAATAAGACAAGTTGTGATACACTTCTTGCAGCATCTGTACCACTAGCCATAGCGATAGAACAATCTGCTTCCTTCAAAGCAAGACAGTCATTAACACCATCTCCTGTCATTGCAACAGTATTACCAGTATCTTTTAAGGCTTTTATTAAGATATGTTTTTCTTCTGGTTTAACTCTACCAAAAACATCATATTTTAAAGCTGCGTCTCTAATTTCTTCTTCACCATTTAAAGTAGATAAATCTATCGCTTTCAAATCATCTCCTACTCCTGCACGTTTAGCGATATTTAAAACGGTATTTTTATTATCACCTGAGATAATCTTAACTTTAACTCCTTGGTCTTTAAAGTACTTAATCGTAGACGCTGCTTCTTTTCTAATCTTATCTTGAAGTAGGACAAACCCTAGTAATTTTTGTTTTTCATTTTTCTTATTATAATTACTATACTCTACCACTGCCACTACTCTAGCATCACTAGTTAGTCTATCTACTTCTTCTTTATATTTCTTATAATCTTTTAAAAGAAATTCGGGAGCTCCTATAAAAATTGCTTTTCCATTCTTTAACACAAGTCCTGAACATTTAGTAGTAGAATTAAAAGGCACTATTTTCTCATAATCAAAAGTATTCTTATTATAAAAAGCATTCTTTAAAGCCTTAGCAGTAGGATTATCGTCATCAATAATATGAACTATAGTTCCAAGTAAATCTTTTAACTCTACTTTAGACATTTCTTTATCTATAACATCTTTTACTTCCATTACACCTTCTGTAATTGTTCCTGTCTTATCAAGACAAATTACATTTACTCTTGCAAGGGTTTCTATACAGTATAAATCTTGAACAAGGACTTTTTTCTTTGATAGTCTTATAACACTAACAGCAAAAACTGTACTTGTTAGTAATACTAATCCTTCTGGTATCATACCGATAAGAGCAGCAACAGTATTAACAACAGCATTTTCAAAAGTATTATCAGGAAGAAACATTTGTCTTGCAAATAAAAGGATTCCTAAAGGAACAATAACAAAAGAGATAGTCTTAACTATTTTATTTAAACTTCTCATAATTTCACTAGATACTTCTTTAATATATTTAGTATCACTACTTATTTTAGCAGTATAGTTATCATAACCAATATGCTCTACTTTACAAGTACAAGTTCCACTTACAATAAAACTACCTGATAAAAGCATATCACCTTCTTTTTTTAAAACATTCTCTTCTTCTCCTGTTATAAATGATTCATCTACTAGGACTTCACCTTCTTTAATGATAGAATCTACCACTATTTGATTACCACTAGTAAATTTAACGATATCATCAAGTACTACTTCATCTAACGATACTTCTTCTATTTTTGAATCTCTTATTACTTTAATCTTATGCTCTGATATTACACTTAACTTATCTATTGTATATTTAGATCTTAATTCTTGAATTGTACTAATCAAAGTATTTAGGACGATTATAATTATAAAGGTTAAATTTTTAAAAGAACCTACTGATATTATAGCGATTGCTAGGACAATATTAATAATATTAAACAAAGTAAAAGCATTTTCTTTTACAATTTCTTTAACACTTTTAGTTTTTACATCAGTATTAAAATTAACTAAATTATTAGTAAATCTTACTTCTACTTGGCTTTTAGTTAAACCTCTTTTTATATCTGGATTATATCTTTTAATATTCTTTTCCATAACTTCACAGCCTTCCTACTAATTTCTATTTAATAATATCATAAATTTATAGATTTATAAACTGTTAAACACGTGCTATAATAATGGCAAAGAAGGAGGAATTTATGAGAACTTTTATTAATTATTTACTTACAATTGCTTTATTTATTACAGTTATTGTTACTATTACAGTATTTACTATAGTTAACATAACAAGTCCAAGTTCTACAAGAGAAATACTTGATAATATTGATTATGAAGTCGTAATTAATAATTTTAAAGAAACTGATTATGGTAAAGAAATTTACAACTATGCAAATAGTTATGGTGTTTCTTCTAATCAAGTTGATTCTATTTTACAAACAGATGAAGCGAAAGATTATGTTAATGAAATACTCCAACAAGGAATTGATGCTTATTTAAATAATAGTAGTATTGAAATTAATGAAAAGACAAGAGAATTTATTGATAAAGCAAATGAGAAATATGAACTTAATTTAGATGATAACGAGAAAAGCGAACTAGAAAGTTATGCAAACGAAGCAATTAATAATAATTTAAATGTTGTTATTAATGGTACTAGTAATGATGATAGTAATAGTGAAGTATCAAGTAATGGACAGTTTTTTGCTGATATTATTAAGATTTGTAGAGATGATAATTTACACACTACTCTTTACATAATAATAGGTGTGATTACTGTATTATTATTTATAAGTAGTTTTAAGAAAAAGAACTTCTTAGAATATATTGGTATTGTTTCTATAACAGTAGCAATATCTACTCTATTATTTAATGGCTTAATGGCTTTAATAAGTGAAAGAATGTCTAGTACCGCAAATGCTACTATTATCTTAAAGCCTGTTACTGATACATTCTATATGATTACATTTATTGGTATTATTCTTGGTATAGTTTTACTAATTGTCCAACATTTTATTAATAAACAAGTTAATAAAGAAGTTGTTCCTTTCTAGAAATAACTTCTTTTTTCTTTAATTTTTGTCACATAGTAACAAAAAATACTTTATTTTTTAGAATTTCTATGCTATATTATATGAGTAATCAGTTTATGGGCTGTTAGCTCAGTTGGTAGAGCAACTGACTCTTAATCAGTGGGTCTAGGGTTCGAATCCCTAACAGCCCACCACTATATAGAGATTTAACTAAGTCTTTTGGCTTAGTTTTTATTTACTAAATTATAAAGTACAAGGGGAAATAAATGATGATGTCGGAGCAAACAATTAAATTAATAAAGCTAATAAATGAAGGAAAAACTTGCAATGAGATATGTCATATTTTAAACATTTCAAATAAACAACTTTATAATAACTTAACTATTTTACAAAATAAAGGTTTTCATTATAAAAGAAAATATTATTCTAATGGTGCAATAGTATATAAACCTATTACATCTGTTATGATGTTAGATAACGTTTATACAAGTAATGAAAAATCTATAATAACCTCTCCTAATGAGTTAGAACTTAAAGTTTTATTAATTTCTGATTTACATTATGGTAATGAATTTGAAAGAAACGATTTAGTCGATAGAGCTTTTAACTACTGTATAAAAAATGACATACATATTATTTTCTTATGCGGAGATATGATTGATGGTACATCTACTCACACAGAACAATACATTTCAAATGTATATGAGCAAATCGAACATCTTGTTAAAGATTATCCTTTTGATAAGAATATTTTAACTTTTAGTGTTGGTGGTAATCATGATGAAAATGGATTAAGAAAAAGTGGGCAAAATATAATTGAAATATTAAGAAATTACAGACACGATATTATAATCAGTAGTTATAATAATTTTTTTATAGATATTAAAAATGATCAAATACAACTATTCCATAACACCCATAAAGGTAAATTAATTAAGTCAAAATCATCAATTATTCTTCATGGTCATAGACATAAATATAGTTGTGAACAAGAAAAAAGTAAAATATTACACATATATGTCCCTGCTTTGTCTGATTTGAACTTTAATCAACCAATACCAACCGCTATTCTAATGACACTACAATTTGATAGTGGTTACATATATGATGTTAATTTAAACCAGATATATTTTGGAGATAATGATTATATTTTAAATGAAGTAAAATTTAACTTACTAAGAGGTGGACATATTAAAACTCCTAATACACTTAATGAAGAAAAAATAAGAAAAGAAAGTTATGATGATTATATTAAAAAATCAACTATAGATGATAGTAAAAAATTAGTTAAAAAGCCTGAAAGATTAAATCAAATAGAAAAAATTTAATAAAAGATATTGATTATAGTAAATAAATTTCCACTAGCATAGCTAGTGGTTTTTCTTTTTCGCCTAAAAGGCTATACTACTGGCACTCACTAAAGTGTCTAATACAACTGCCAAAAGCATTCATTACTTGCTACCCTTTAAAAGGGTCAAAATCTTCAAGGGTCATCTGTCCACTTAATTGATCTTCTTTTAGTTGATTTGCTATATATTCTTTTATTTTTCTAGTATTTTTTCCTACTGTATCTACATAATATCCTCTACACCAAAACTCTCTATTTCTATATTGATACCTTGCATTGGCACATCTACTATATATCATCAAACTACTTTTTCCTTTCAAAAATCCCATGAATGATGACACACTATATTTAGGTGGTATTTCTAATAACATATGTATATGATCGGGACATACTTCAGCCTCTATTATTGTTACACCTTTCCATTCACATAATTGTCTTAATATTTGTCCTATCTCTAACCTTTTACTTGCGTAAAAGACCTTTCGTCTATACTTTGGTGCAAATACTATATGATATTTACAATTCCACGTTGTATGTGCTAAACTCTTTATATCATTTATTTTGATTTCTTTCATTATAAATGTCCTCCTTCTAATATTATGGTTGCTTCTTGGCAGTCGCAACTCATATTATATTAGAAGGAGTTTTTATTTTCAACTCATCGCTAAAGCTTTACTGAACCCCTAGACTATCTAGGGGTTTTCCCTACCAAAAATCCACCCTTAAAAAGGGTGGTTTTTCTCTGAAGCCTATAAGGCTTGACACTGGCAGCTACCATTTGGTAGCTCTTTTAGTCTGCCAATTGCCTTTGTCACTCTTACTTACCCGTAAACGGGTCCTTATATTCCTTCAAACTCCTCTGGTCTTTTATTTTATCCTCTAGATCTTGATTTTGTATATATCTTTTTATTGTATTTTTATTGAGACCTACTGTACTTACATAATATCCTTCAGCCCAAAAATAGCGATTTCCATAATTATATTTTAAATTTGCATGCTCTTCGAAAATCATTAATGAACTTTT
>CASDWO010000089.1 GCA_949284575.1 uncultured bacterium | reverse complement strand
GTTTGTAATTTACCTAATGTATTTCCCATCTTTAAAACTCCTTTTATTTTCATTATTATATTATCATATAATTGTGGGATTTTATCATAATAATTGTGTAAAAAAAAGTAACTATTTCACTTTAGGTTGTGAATAGTTACAAAAAACGCACTTTCCTTATATATAAAAAAGCACCCAATATAACTTTTGTAATTAAGATGCTTACTCAATACTAATTAAGGTAACACCAAAATGAAAAACTAGGTATTCCTTTTTATTTATCATTTTTCTCCTATCATTCGCTCTTTTCAAAAAGAAGTTTACTTATATATAAATTATTCTTCTAACATTTTCTTTAACATATCATAAGACTTTTTAGCAAAGAAATTACTATCATCTATCTTTAAGTTATAACCCTTTAATGTATTAATCATCTCTTCAATACTATTACCATTATTATTACTTAATAATAAGTTTTTTTGTTCCATTTCAACATAAACTCCTAAACCTTCAATATCCTGAACATAAATTTCATTTTTACCATTAGAAAGCAAAACATTATGATCTTTTATTTCTATTAATTTTTTAAACCCTAACTCTTTCATAAAATTATAACCATCAGAAACATTAGTAATAGGACATTTAATAGATTTTTGATTTATTATTTCCCCTTTATCATTTATTTCTTTCTTTTTTATAACAAGCATAATTCTTTTACCCACTGTTTCTCTAACTAGAACATAATTTGCTAAAAGTCTATCTATTTTTTCTAAAGATACCTCTTCATCATTTAAAATCATATAAATATCATTAAGAATAAAATCTTCTTGGACATGAAATCCTTTATTTAGCATATCATCAATTATTTCTTTAAAAGGCACTAATACTTTAGCACATATTTCTAATTCTTCTTTCATATTTACCTCCAGCTCTATTATAATGATATTATAAAGTATTATTATTGTTTTTTAAAGTCTTAATAAATTTAATATTATTAATTGGTCTATATAAAAGGAAAAGAAAGCTTGCCATAATAACACAAGTAAAGAGAAGAAAATTTAATGATAATGATAATTCTATTACATTTTTATAAATAAGAAGATTTAAAATAGTTAAAATTATAAAAGCAAAAAATAAAAATATGTATTTCAATCTAAAAGCTTTATTTTTATGATACATTTCTTGTAATTTAGCTTTAGACATCCTTTTTCCCTTTCCATTAAAAATATCCTTAATAGTACTATTAGCAATTAAAGAGACAACACTACCAAAAATAATACCCATTATTACTATAAATAGAGCTGAATATTTTAAATAGTAACTAAATAATGCTAAAGCTAAGTAGAAAATAAATCCAATAATAATACCTATTATTCCTTCTATACTACACTTATTAGTTTTATTATCACTTATATAAACTAATTTATCATTAAAATTATAATAATAACTTTTCTTATCTTTATTATCCTTATAAATTAATACATAATTCATTAAATCATCCCTTTTACTCTTTATTACTTTTTAATATCATTAGTATTATGCTTTTGAATATATCTTAAAACTTTTGTAAAATTTTCATCATTCTTTATTCTTTTGGCATCATACTCAATAAAGCAATCTGCTACCGTACTAAATCCCCGTCTTAATGTTTCTTGAGTACTTTCTGCTAGGAAACAAGGATTATTCTCTTGATCATCTAAATGATTATAACCATTATCTTCATATATTTTAGAAGTAATATCACAATCTAATTTATCACAACAATAAGCAAATTGTGCTTCTTTTGTTTCCCGTTCATTAAACTCTATAAATAATTCAATCAATTCATCTTTAATAGGTAAAGGAGCAACTATATCTTTAAAAGCTGCTAATTCTCTTTCATCTTTAGTTTCTTTACGCTTATCAAATTCAGGAATATCTCCTATTTCTGTTTCTCCAAATTCATGAATTATCAACATCATTATTATTTTATCAAGATCAAGATGCTTATAATCAAAATTACTATACATACTTAAAGCAAGAATAAGAGCTTTAAAACTATGCTCTGCAATACTTTCAAGTCTATCTTTTCTAACATTCCAATGATCTTTATCAAAACCAGTTCTAACTATATCCATAAGTTCAGTTATCTTTAAATAAAATTTCATCGCTCCTAATATTTTTTCTTCATCAGTTGTAGCAAGTCTATGAACATTAACTAAAGTTAAAATTTCATTTATCTTTTTAATATTATCTATTATCGTTAAGTATTTAGAATTTTCTATTTCTCTATTAATAATATTTACAAAATCAAAATTTTCGAGGTTCTTTAATACTTCATTATCACAATAACCATCTATATTATATTTATATCTATATTTATTATTCTCTAGATCTATTTCATGTCTTTCATAAAAATCAGGTAAAAGTCTTTTAGCATTATGAAGATTATTTTGAATATTAACAAAATCTTCATAACCATTAAAGTCTAAAGTTTGATCTATTGTAAAAAATTCATCTATATTGCTGATATATTCTTCATCACTAATTAATAGATCATAATACCAAATACCAAGTCTAACTTTAGATATTTTGGAATCAGCAAAAGATAAAGTTAAAGCCTGAAGAATATTATTATCTTCACCTTTTATAAAAGCAGAATATGAATAAGTAAAGTGTTTTTCATCATAAATAGATATACTGCTTTTTTGATTTTCTCCAAAGATATTATTAACAATATCTACTCTTTTAACATCTTTATCATATTTTATATAATCATTATTTTCTAATTTGATAATTCCTTTATCAAAACAATATACATTTTTATTATAAACAGCTAATAAATCTTTTAATATCTTTCTTGCTAAAAGATTACCTTTTAAAGAAGGTATCATATCTTCTATAATACCAAGTAAATCATATTTCATTTTAATCACCTAGCCTCTTTGCTTTCACTTTCTTTTTTTCACTAACTCTATAATCATATATTCTTTTTTCTGCCTCATTAAAACTTGTCTCTAATGATAAAAGTTCTTTCATTTCTTCAATATATTTTTCCATATCACTATAAATAGATTGCTTACATCCCGAATGATCAAAATAAAACTCATCTTCATTTTGATATTCTTCAGTTTCTAAATAATTAGTATGAATAGTACCAAGCATTTTTCCATGCTCATTAAGTTCAGTTTCTATTTTAGTAACATAATCTGGTAATAGATAATCTTTTTTTATAGATTTTTCTATATGAGATAGTCTTTCATGATAATCAAATTGTCCATAACAAGTTGTATCTGCAAAAATACCAAAATATCTATTTCTTTCATTTTGTAAAATTGTATTATCATAAACCCACAAACCTAGATTTTCTTGATCTTTTATATAAAAGCCATTACCATTTTTTATTATATTTTTAGTATTTTCAAAAAATATAGTATAATCATTAGTTTCTACTATTTCTAAAGTTGAAACAGTAACACCTTTCTTCTCTTTACCTGCATAAACAATATTTTTAGATAAACTAAACTTCTCACTATTTTTTTCTTTCTTTACTCTTTTAATATTTATTCCTAAAGTTGCATCACATCTTTTTATAGGTACTATCTCATAACTTTCATCTGTTTCATCTTTTTTTAATCTTATTTTTTTATTTTCAAAATCAAATGTTTCTATGCTATAACTTATATCTTCCCCTAATTCTGCTCTTATAACATCCTTAACATCTTCTCTTGAAACATCAATAAACATTTCATCTAAAATCATTAAATCATCAAATCTCATAACTATTTCTCCTCATTCTTTATTTTTTCTTTTAATTCATATAAGAAATTTAATGCATTAATTGGTGTCATATTCAAAGGATCAATATCTTTAATCATTTCTTCTATTTCATTAACTTTCTCTTCAACTTTAACCTCTTCTTCATCTAAACTAAATAGACTAGTCTGAGTAAATTCTCTTTCTTTAACACCTTCACTTTCATAAATATTTAGTATTTCTTCTGCTCGTTTAATTAATGATGATGGTAAATGAGCAAGGGATGCAACATTAAGGCCATAACTCTTATCAACGGCTCCCAGTTTTATTTTATGTAAGAAAGTAAGCTTACCATCTTCCTCAACAGCAGAGACATGAATATTTTGTAGATGTCTTAAATTATTAGCAAGAGTAGTTAATTCATGATAATGAGTTGAAAACATAGTCTTAGCCCCAATTTTATCATGGATATACTCTAATATTGCCTGGGCTAAACTCATACCATCATAAGTAGCTGTCCCACGACCTAATTCATCAAATAAAATTAAACTATCATCAGTCGCTTCTTCTAAAGCAAGATTTGCTTCTTTCATCTCTACCATAAAAGTTGATTCCCCACTAACAAGATCATCACTTGCCCCTATTCTTGTAAAGATCTTATCAAATACCGGCATAGAACAACTTTTAGCAGGAACAAAACAACCAATCTGAGCCATAATAACTGTAATAGCAAACTGTCTCATATAAGTAGATTTACCAGCCATATTAGGTCCTGTTATTAAAAGAATACTTGTATCTTCATCCATAATAATATCATTAGAAACATATTTCTTATTAGTTTTAGCCATTACTTCTTCAATAACAGGATGACGTGAAGCAATTATTTTAACAGCATGCTTATCAGTAATAGTAGGTCTTACATAATTATATAAATCTGCAACTGTAGAAAAAGCTTGTAACATATCAACTTCTGCTATTATATTAGCAACTTTTTGTAAAGAAGAAATATATCTTTTAATAATTTCTCTTATTTTCATAAATAATTGATATTCTAAGTTAATAATCTTCTCTTCTGCTCCTAAGATTATATTTTCTTTTTCTTTTAATAAAGGTGTAATAAACCTCTCACAATTAGAAAGTGTTTGTTTTCTTTCATAACCATATTCTTCTTTTAACTCTTTAACAGCACCTTTACTAATTTCTATATAATAACCAAAGACTTTATTAAAACCTACTTTTAAGTTTTTAATACCAGTTCGCTCTTTTTCTTTTTGTTCAAGCTCTAAAATAAAGTCTTTTGAACCACTAGATACTTTTCTTAACTCATCTAATTCTTCATTATAACCATTTTTAATAAGATTACCTTCTCTTAAAGTAATAGGAGCATCTTCATTAATACTTTTATCAAGTAAAGTATATAACTCAGGAAATGTTTCAATCTCTTTATAATAACCTAACTCTTCTAATAGTCTTTTTATTTCTGGTAACACTCTTAAACTATTTTTTAATTGCAATAAATCTCTAGCATTTAAATTACCATAAGTAATCCTAGAAGCTAGTCGTTCTAAATCATATACTTCTCCTAAATTATTTTTTAAATCATCTCTAATAATAAACTCAACTCTTAATTTATCTACAAAATCATATCGTCTTTCTATTTCTTTTTTATTAGTTAAAGGAGATTCTATATTTTGTTTTAATAATCTACTTCCCATCGCTGTTTTATTTTTATCAAGAAGCCATAAAAGACTATAAGTTCTCTCTCTTAATCTAACTGTTTCTGTAAGTTCTAAGTTTCTTTTAGTATTATTATCAATTATTAAATGATCTTTTAAACTTTCCTTTTTAGCTTCTCCTAAATGTGATAAATCTCCCTTTTTCGTATTAGTAAGATATGATAATAAATGTTTAATTCCTGTCTCTTCTCTTATATCTTTTAAGTTTTTATAGACATAACTATATTTACTACCATTATATAAGTCATCATAAATTGTTACGCTTATGTGATAAGTAGTTCTTAAAGTATTAATAAATTCCCTATCCATTTTATCATTAACAATAATTTCTCTAAATTCATGTCTTAAAACTTCTCTTAATAAAGTATCTTTATTACCATTTTCTAATAAAACATAAACTTCTCCTGTTGAGATATCTGAATATGCTAAAACATAACAGTATTCTAAATCATAAATCGAAGCGATAAAATTATTATCTTTAGCATCAATTGAAGAATCTAGTCTTGTTCCTTTAGTAACTACTTGAATAACATCTCGTTTTACCATATCTTTAGTAGTTTTAGGATCTTCCAACTGTTCAGCGATTGCTACTTTATAACCTTTATCTATAAGTTTATCCAAATATCCTTCATAAGCTTTAAAAGGAATACCACACATAGGAACACGTTCTTCAAGACCAGCATTTCTCCCTGTAAGTGTTAATTCTAACTCATGGGAAGCCGTAATAGCATCTTCAAAGAACATCTCATAAAAGTCCCCAAGTCGAAAAAAGATAATAGTATCTTCATACTTATCTTTTATTTCTAAATATTGTTTCATCATAGGACTAATTTTATCTCTATCTACTTCACTACGTTTCACATTTTTCACTTCTTTCTATCTTACTTTATTACTTCCTCTTCATCTCTAATATTTTTTGATTTACTTTAGAACTTGAAGTAGCAAAATCTAAGAAAAGAGCGTTCTTAACTTCTAAATCATCACTATTTTTTCTATATTCAATATTAGATAAATTATAATAAGCTTTAACTAATGCATATAAATGTTCATAATTATTAACATCTTCTAATTGTCTATATAAATCATCTACACTAAACCCACTTACAATAGCTTTTTCATAATATACTACTAGCATCTCTTCTTTAAATAACTCTACAAAATTACTATTACTTAGATTATTTTTAACAACTTTTTTTTCAATCTTTTCATTTATAGATTCAACATCAACAGTCATTTTTTTAGGTAGTTTACTTTTCTCTTTACTATGAATTTGTTCTACTTCTAAAGCGATTATATCTTCTATTTCTTCTATTGGAACATTTCTTTTCTTTAAATTTTCTAATATTACTCTTATTAAAGGAATATCATCTACTTTATATGTATCATTTATTCCTACCGTCTTTTGAACAGCTTCTTTAATAAAAATTTTCTCTTTATCACTAAGATCTAAATCTTTAGTAGATTTTAAAGTAATAGCATTATAAATATCATGGTCATCTTTTATATAAATATCTATTTTACTATTTCCTCTTATAGGAAAATCTTTACAATAAAATGCTTCTTCTAAAATATATTTTTTAAGTATTTCTAATTCTCTTATTAAAGCTTCATTTTTAACATATCTTTCAATATCTAAATCCGAATGAATTACTCTAAACATTTCTTGTTGTTCTTTACTAAGACTAAAATAAAATGTCCCTATTTTTCTTTCTTTTAAATTATTAAGTAAAACTTCTTTAAATCTTAAGTCTTTTTCTAAGTCATTATTTAAATTAAGATATATTTTATAGTATTCTTTTAAAGTTGTTTCCATTTCCTCTATCCTACTTTCTTTTTCTCATTTCAAGTATTCTTTTATTAATTTTTTTACTTTTTATCTCAAAATGATATTTATCTTCTTCGCCATGAAAATAACCACTATTTTTCTTAAAATCATCATCAATTAAATGATAATAAGCTGTTACTAAAGCATCTATTTGGTACTCAAATACTTCTAATATTAAAAATCCCTTTTTATAATCATCTTCTAATTTTTGATAAATATCTTCAACTCTTGCTCCTTCTAATAAAGCTATTTCATAATTAACGATTTCTGTTTCATATAACAAAAGCTTTCTTTGGGAACCCTTACTATTATAATAGATCTTTTCTGTTTGATTACTTAATTTCCATTTAAGATGTTCTATATGTTTTCTATCTAATTTTTGAACTTTAGATATCTCATTATCTAAAGTATCATCTTTAACTTTAGACATTTTATCTTTTATAATAAGATCCAAATTAGGATTATCTTTATATTTATCATATAAAACTTTAATTATATACAAATCATCTTTATCATAAGCTGTTGGATCATAAGATGAATTAATTTTTATAACATCAACTAAAAAGTTTACCCCATCATCATCTAAAACTATATTTTCATCATTAATAGCATCAATTATTTGTCCTTCATCTTTTATAAAGAAATGCCTATGATCCTTTGTAAAAGGAAAAGCCTCACTTTGATAAAATTCACATGCTAAATTTTCTATAGAATTTTCTAATTCCTTAATTTTAGCAAGGTTAAAAAAATAACAGTTAAAAAGAGTATTACAATTTATTGATACAAATACTTCTTGCATTTCTCTATCTAAATTATCATAAAACTCTACTGTCTTTTTTAATTTTTCATTTTTTAAAAGATTAAAATTATCTCTTTCTATCGTTTCAATTTTTTCTTTAATTTCTAAATAATTATCATAATATTTTTTAAATTCTTCTTTATTATACTGCATAAGAACCCTCCTTACCTAAGTATAACATTAAAAACTTTAAAAAAACAGTATTTTTTGATAAAATAGCAATGGAGATGATACTATGGAAAAACCACTAGCTTTAAAAATGGCTCCTAATTCTTTAAATGAAGTAATTGGTCAAAAACATTTAGTTGGTAAAGATAAAATTCTTAGTAATTTAGTAAATAATAAAAAGATTTTCTCAATGATTTTATATGGTAATCCTGGCATTGGTAAAACATCTATCGCTAATGCTATTATTAAGGATTTAGGAGTAAGATATCGCTTTTTAAATGCTACTATTAATACTAAAAAAGACTTAGATATTGTTATTGAAGAAGCGAAAATGTATGATGGTTTAGTTCTTATTATGGATGAGATACATCGTCTTAATAAAGATAAACAAGATATCTTACTACCACAATTAGAAAGTGGTCTTATCACTTTAATAGGCATGACTACAAGTAACCCATATCACTCTATTAACCCAGCAATTAGATCTCGTTGTCAGTTATTTGAACTTAAAGAATTAGAAACAAATGATATTATTGAAGGCTTAAAAAGAGCGATTAATAGTCCATATTTACCTAATATAAAAATAGATGATGAAACTATCAACTATATTGCAAAATTATCAGGAAATGATCTAAGATTTGCTTATAATCTTTTAGAAATATCATATTATTCTACTAATGATTTTAATGTTAATTTAGATGTTGTTAAAAAGATAAATAGTAAACCTGTTTTCAATGCAGATAAAAATGGTGATGGTTATTATGATATGTTATCGGCTTTTCAAAAATCTATTCGTGGAAGCGATGTAGATGCCTCACTACACTACCTAGCAAGATTAATAACTATTGGCGATTTAGATAGTATTTTTAGACGTATGGCCGTTATAGCATATGAAGATATAGGACTTGCAAATCCTTCTATTGGTCCTAAAGTAATGGCAGCAATTGAAGCCGCTAAGTTAGTAGGACTACCTGAAGCAAGAATACCTCTTGGGACTATTGTTACAGAAATGGCCCTATCACCTAAAAGTAATACCGCTCATATCGCTTTAGATGAAGCTTTAAAAGATATTGAAGAAGGTAATGTATCAAATGTTCCTAAACATTTAAGAAATCCATCAGATACTTACAAATATCCCCATGATTATAAAAATGCTTTTGTTAAACAACAATATCTGCCTGATAAGTTAAAAGATAAAAAGTATTATCATCCTAAAAATTTAGGTTATGAAGCAAAATTAAAAGAAATCTATTTATATTTAGAAAAATTAAAGAAGGAAAACTAAATTCCTTCTTTAATTTTTAGTAACATCACTAACTCCACTATTTGTAAACATATCTCTTGTATCAGCATTAGTAGTAACCCAATTATCACTTACTAAAACACTTGTTAATTTAGGAGTATTTGCAAACATCATATACATATCAGTTACTTTATTAGTATTAAAACTACTTAAATCTAAAGTTGTAATATTAGAACACTTATTAAACATAGATCCCATATTAGTAACTTCTAATGTTTCAAAACTAGCAAGATTAAGTTCTGTTAAATTAGTACAATTATAAAACATCATATCCATATCTATAACTTTAGAAGTATCAAAACTAGATACATCTAGATTAGTTAGATTATGACATTCATTAAACATATAACTCATATCTTTAACATTTAAAGTTTTAAAGTTAGTTAATGGCAAATTAGAAAGACTAGAGCAATTATTAAACATTGAAGCCATATTAATAACTTTAGAAGTATCAAAACTTGCAATATTAAGATTATTTAAACTAGAACAATTATTAAACATATAACTCATATCAGTTACTCTTGAAGTATTAAACTTACTTAAATCAAGAGTACTTAACATATTACAATTACTAAACATATAGCTCATATCATTAACTAAAGAAGTATCAAGATAACTTAAATCGATAGAAGTTAATTTAGAAAAGTTTGCAAAATAAGAATTCATAGTTTGATTAGCAATTATTTTTCCAGCACCACCTATTGTTAATTTATAAGTACTACTACTTAAGCCATCATCTTCTATATAAGCAACTACACTACCATCATTAGCAGTAGATAAATCCCAAGATTCAATTTTAGTATCAGGTACTATAGTATCCCCTTTAGTTACAATACTTGTAATATTACTTTTATATTTATTAGCATGAAAATCAGTTTGTGATAACTCTGTATCAGAAGCATTATATTCTTTTAATAAAGGTCCAATACTAGCTTCATTTTTACCATAGACATTAACTCTCGCATTAAAAGTTAGATCTCCTCCATCACCTTGAGGATTATAATTTTCTGCTACAAATATTCTTAATCTATACTTAGTTATTAATTCGCCACTAGTAGATGCAGTAGTTTTATATAAACTCATCTCTCCAGCAGGTCTTCCTGTAATAGAATTAGCATCAAGTTCTTCTTGATAAGTAGGAACATTAGAAATACCATGAATATCATTAACAATATCAGGCATAATTATTGATTCAGTCCCATCACTATTTAATCTAGTCAAATAGACTTTAACATATTCATTTTCTAAAGTACTTTGTTCATCTATTTTATCTAGACTAATTTCATAATTTATATAACTATTTCCAGTTATATTAGTAATAACACTAAATTCAAAATAATCACCATTAGCAATACTTTTAGCACCCGTATTATCTGTTGTAGGTAGAGCTTTATCTATACTTATAATATTATCACTTTCTGCAAAAGACATACTAATAGAACCAGTTGTTATAGTATTAACCTTAGTACCACTTCCAGTAAATTTAAAAGCAGCATAACTTATTCCTAAAAATAAACAAATAAGTAATAATAGCAAACTACCTGCCAAGATCTTTTCTTTTTTCTCCATATTACTGCTCCTATCTATATTCTCTTATTAAATTATCATAATTTTTAGCCATAGTCAACTAAAGATCCTACTAGACTGTGACAATTTACAGTCCAAATATTTACTATATTACTTATTTAATATTTAAAATTAATAAATCTATTGTAATATTATCTTCATAAATACCTGATTTAATATTATAATCAATTAAAGCCATTTTCTTTAAAAACTTTCTAACTTCTCCTAAAGTATAAAAACTTACTAATTCTAAAGTTTTCTTTATTCTAAAAGGATGAACATCTAATATTTTAGCTATATCAGGTTGCGAAATACCCCTCTTTTTTAAAATAATTACTTGATATAAAAGACGATACTGACTTTCTAAAAGTCCTAATATAGAATAACTTAAAATATTATAATTAAGTAGCTCTTGATAAATTGTTAAAGCTTCCTTCTTATCTTTTAAAGCAATCGCTCTTACTAAAGAAAAAGTAAGATTCTCTTGATCATTTAACGGTTTAATTAAAAGTTCATCTGCTAAAGAAACAGTAATTTTTTTAGAAGGAAGAGAAGCTACTTTTAATTTATCTATTTCTTTTAATAATCTTTCTAAATCATCTTTATAATACTCTTCTAATAAGTTTAGAACTCTTCTTTCTACTTGAAAATCTTTTAAAGCATCTTTTATAATTTCTAATGGTGAATTAGATAAATTAATTACTGTAAGCTTATTTAAAAGCTCTTTATTTACTTTCTTTCGCATATCTAAATTAGAAATAGTAAAGAATAATAAAACATCACTATTAGGATTATCTAAGTATTTATTTAAAGTATTTAAATGTTTAGAATCACTAAGTGCTTCATCTGATAAATTATAGCCTATAATAACTTTATTAACTGTTAAAAAAGAGATAGTATCAGCATCTTCAATTAAGCTACTAATACTATCTTCATCTAAGTCATAAGTAGATATAGAAGCATCATCATAATGATTCTCTTTAATTAAAGAGTCAATCTTCTTTTTTATAAGACTTAGAGAGTCTCCTTTTATAACATAATTACTCATTTAACAAATCCTCTAGATAACTTTTAATTGAAGGAAGATATTTTTTATCTTTTATTCCTCCTTGGGCAAAAGTAGGACTACCACCACCATTACCATTATAAGTAGTAGTAATATTTTTTATAATAAAACCAGCATTAACTTGAGATAAAGAACTACGACAGATAAAATTAACACTATTATCTTCTTTAATATTAGCTAATAATATAAGAACTTCATCAAACTTATTACATAAATTATCAGCTATCGTCTTAACTAAGAACATCTCTTTATTTTGAAGTTCTAAATATAATAGTTTTTTACCATTTATCTCTTTAACATCTTCTAAATATTTATCTAAAGTAGCTAATGTCAATTTCTCTTGTTCTATATTATATTTTTTCTCTAATGTTTTAACTTCACTTTGAATATATGAAAGTTCATTTTGATTAAAGACAATATCTTTATATGATTTAGGAGCTGTATTATCTATTTCAACATCAAAATCAAGCTTAATATTTTGTTTTGCTGCCAAAGCTAATATCTCTTTAGCTTTAATTAATAATTTAACCATCTCATCATTATAAGGTTTAATAATTTCAAATAAAGTATTTTCTATTCTCTTATTAGTTACAGCTTCAATCCTATAAGTATTACTTCCTTTAGATTCAAAATTAAAAATAGCAAATTCTTTAATATCTTTTGTATTAGCAACGTGAGTACCACCACATAATTCAATCGATTTATCTATCTTAACAACTCTTACAATATCTTGATATTTCTCTCCAAATAAAGCCATTGCTCCTAATTTCTTTGCTTTATCTAAAGGCATTGTTTCTGTAGAAGTAATAACATTTTTCTTAATTATACTATTTACTAACTCTTCTACTTTAACAATTTCTTCATCACTAATTTTAGATGGACAAGTAAAATCAAAACGAAGTTTTTCTTCATCAACATAACTACCTGCTTGTCTTATATTCTTATCAACAACTGTTTGAAGAGCATATTGTAGTAAATGTACACTAGAGTGATTAGCTTCTATTTCTTTTCTTCTTGGTTTATCTATAAGTACTTCAACTTCATCATTAACATGAATCTTTCCATCTAATAGTTTTACTTTATGAATATGTTGCCCATTTGGCCCTTTAAAGACATCAACAACTCGAGCTTTAAAGTTTTTACCAATAATCATACCTGTATCAGAAACTTGACCTCCACTTTCCGAATAGAAACAAGTTCTTTTTAAGATGATATAACCATCATGATCTAATGATTTTTCAAGTTTATCTTTAGAAACAATAGCAAGAACACTACTCTTTAAACGATAAAGTCCATAAACAAAAGTAGATTCTTTTGTAAAGTCCATTAAAACTTTCTTTTGACTAGCCATAGCAGTCTTACTACGAGCATTTTTCTTAGCAAGTTCTCTTTGTTTATTCATATAATCATTAAATTCTTCTAAATTAACAGTATAACCATTTTCTTTAGCAATCTCTTCTGTAAGTTCAAAAGGAAACCCAAAAGTATCATAAAGTTTAAAAGCATCATAACCACTAATTACTTTATCATTATCATCTTTCATTATTTCTTTAAGACGTCTTTCTCCATCTTCTAGTGTATTAAGGAATAACTTTTCTTCATCAAGAATATAAACTGCTACTTCTCCAGAATTAGTTTTAAGTTCAGGATAAGCTTCTCCCATTACTTTAACAATAGTTGGCACAAGTTTATAAAGGAAAGGCTCTTTAATACCTAAAGTTCTTCCATATCTAACACTTCTTCTAACTAAACGTCTTAAAACATAATCTCTTCCTGTATTGCCAAAACTAGCACCATCACTTATCGCAAAAGTTACTGCCTTCATATGATCTGCTATTACTTTAAAAGCAACTTCTCCATTATATAAAACACCACTTATTTCTTCTATTTTCTCAATAATTGGTTTAAATAAATCTGTTTCAAAATTAGATTCTGCATCTTGGAAAATACAAGCCCATCTCTCTAATCCTGCACCTGTATCAATATTTTTATGAGGAAGTTCCTGATATTTATCACGTGAAACCCCAGGCTTAGAGTTATATTGACTAAAAACATTATTCCAAATCTCAACATAACGATCTTGATCTTCATCATGAATAAACTTATCCCATGCTGTACCATCAGGATCTAATTTTTCTCCTTGATCATAGAAAATCTCACTATCAGGACCACATGGACCTTCACCTATTTCCCAGAAATTACCTTCTAATTTTATGATATGTTCTTTATCTATTCCTACTTCAATCCATTTATTATAAGCTTCAGTATCATTTATATATATTGTTACATAAAGTTTCTCTTTAGGAATAGCAAACCAATCTTTTCCTGTTAATAGTTCATAAGCAAACTCTATCGCTTCATCTTTAAAGTAATCTCCAATCGAAAAATTACCCATCATCTCAAAGAATGTTTGATGTCTTCTTGTAACACCAACATTTTCTATATCATTAGTTCTAATACATTTTTGAATATTTACAATTCTTCTAGATTCAGGAGTAACACTTCCATCAAAGTATTTTTTTAAAGGCGTAACACCTGCATTAATCCAAAGAAGTGAATCATCATTAATAGGGATTAAAGGTGCTGACTTAACATATTTATGTCCATGCTCTTCAAAATATTTAATCCACATCTTTCTAATTTCATTACTAGTCATATATCTCATATTACTTCTCTCCTTCTTGTTCAATTATTTCATCTATATCTATATGAAGATTTATATCTTCTTCTGTAGGTAATCTATCAATAATATCTTTAGGCATATATTTAGAAATCTCATAAGAACTAACACCAATCGGTTTACTTACATTTTTAAGAGAATACTCAACTGTTAACCTATCTTTTTCTTTACATAGCAATAAACCAATTGAAGGAAAATCATGTTCATCTTTTATTTCTTCATCAATTGCTGTTAGATAAAAATTTAACTGTCCAATAAATTCAGGTTTAAAAGATACTGCCTTTAACTCAACAGCAATATAACAATGTAATTTTAAATGATAAAATAACATATCAATATAATAGTCATTATCTCCTACAGTTATTTTATACTGATTGCCAACGAAGCTAAAACCATCTCCAAGATCTAATAGTACATCTTTAATCCGTTCTACCATTGATTCTTCAAGTTCTTTTTCTATATACTTTTCTTTTAATAAAGGCAAATTAAAAATATAAGGATCTTTTTGTAAATCATTTGCTAAATCACTTTGCGGCTCTATTAGAGTATTTTTAAAATTATTTTCTTTATTAGTAAGTGCTTTACTCTCATACAAATTCATATCAATTTGATGATCCAAAACTATTTTAGACCAATTGTTATTTGCAGCCTCATTAGCATACCATAAACGTTTTTCTTTATCTTTGACTTTATCTATAAGGATATTATTGTGAGTCCATGGTAATTTTGCCACTGCTGGTGGCAAAATTTCTTCTTCTTTATATTCCATATAAAATTTTTTCATTCTACTTAAATTTCTTGCTGAAAATCCCTTTGAATTAGGAAAAGTTAATTTTAACTCCGTTTCTAATTCTTTAATAAATTTATTACCCCATTTAGAATTTTCATATATTATTTTACCAAGTTTAAAATATAAATTTATAAGGCGTTTATTTGCATCACTCATTATATAAACTTGAGTTTCAATAATCTCATCCCTAATAGTTGCAACAACTTCTTTAAAATCTTTTTCTAACATTAAGATCACCTCCTATTAATCATTATCAATATCATCAAGTATCTCTTCTAATCTCTTATAAAATAAAGGAAGATCTCCATTATTTAAGATATAATAATCAGCATAAGCGATAGGACCTCCTTTAGCAGAGTTTTCTATCTCAGCAATATCTCTTTTAATAATATCTTCATGATTAAAAGGTCTATCAGGACGTGATTCAACTCTATTATATCTAATTTTTTTATCAGTACAAATACAAATAAGTTTTAAATCAGGAAATTTTTCTTTAAGAATCAAATATTCATCCCAAGAATATAATCCATCTAAAACAGTATCACCTCTATTATAAGCTTCTTCTATTTTAGGAAGTAAGATCTTTGCAACTACTCCCATACCATGTTCTTTTCTAATGTTTTCTCGAAACTCTTTTTGTGTTTCAGGAGTAATAGGAATACCCGCTTCTTTCATTTTATCATAAATTACTCCCCCAAAGTATATTTTTTTATAACCTTGATCTTCTAAGTATGTAGTAGCAACACTTTTACCACTACCACTCATTCCTACAACAGCAAGTATCTTTTTCAAATTAAATCGACCTCACTTTCTAATTCAATAATCTTATCTGCTTCCTCAAAAAGATGTTCTTTAGTTGTATTTTCTATAACATAATCATAGTCATCATAATTTTCCATATCTCTTTCAGTAATGTGATTCTTTTCTTTTTCAGTCAAATTATTATTATAGTTTTCCCTTATTACATGGATCATTTTAATATTAGGAAATCTTTCTCTTAACAAATTAAATTCACTAACAAGTCTTCCATCAGTAATGATAAAAACATCAAAGTAATGTTTTAATATATCTATATCTTCACATAATCTATCTACTAAAAATGTTTCTTTATGTAGTTTATTTCTAATAACTTCAATACCCATTTCTTGTAAAAATTCTCTTGGTTTATCTTCCATATTACCATCCCAACTAAAATAGTTTTTAGCATATTCATATAAAGGGGTTGTAATATGTAAAATACATGCACTATCTCCTTTAAAATCATATTTAGTTTTCATATAACTACCAAGTAAATCTTTACCTGACCCTGCTTTACCTGCTAATAAAAATATTTTCATTCAAATCACACTCCTACAAATACATAAAAAAGACCATTGTAGGAGCATATATAATGCGGTACCATCCTACTTTGGTCTTAATTTTTGATAAAGGTCTCCCTACAAAACTAAAGAAGTAGCCTTCCAAAAGATCTTGGTTAATTTACACCTACCATTAACTCTCTAAATCAAGATTACCTTTTGTACTCGTTTCTCTCACTGTTTTCTTATTATTTTCTTGATAATCACAAAACTTTTTACCAAGGGCCGTATTTTCCATAATAAATTCAAAAATTATCTTAATTGTTGCAATTAACGGTGTTGCAACTATCATTCCTATCATACCAAAGAAATAATTAAAAATCAATAGTCCTAACATAATTGTAACAGGATGTAACTTCATAGTTTTACCCATTATTAAAGGTTGATAGAAATTGTTTTCTAAAAGCTGACAAACTAAAACAGATACTAAACAGAAAACACCAATCATCGGTTCAATTGTAAAACCAACAATAACTGCTGGCGCTCCACCAATCCATGGACCAATATAAGGAATAACATCTGTAATTGCACAAAATAATGCAAATAAGAATGGTGCTTTTAATCCTGCTAAAGAAAAACCAATTGACTGAGTAATAAATACTAAGCCCATAATAAGTATAACTCCTCCTACATAACTACGAAGTTTACCATTAATTTGGTTCATTAAGTCTTTAGCATTACCTTGCCATTTTTTAGGTATTAAACTTAAAAGATGACCCTGAAATTTACGAAAATCAAATAGTAAATAAAAACCAATCATAAGTCCTAAAACAATATTAGTAGCAGCACTTATAATTCCACTAGCGATATTCCAAATACTATTAGGTAAATTATTAGCAAGAGTACTACCTACCTCTTCAATTTTATCAAGCAAAGTGGTTTTATATTCTTCAACTTGTTTACTATCACCAAGACTTTCCAATGTATCACTAGCAAAATCTTGAGCATTATCAACTATTTCTGGTACAACACTAACAATATCAGAAACGCTACTAGATAAAGTTGGGACTGTAATGAAAAGAATTAAAAGAAGACTTCCAAAAATTAATAAATATGTTAAGATACACGCAAGTACTCTAGGCATCTTCTTAGAAAAATTTGTTGCTAAAGGATCTAATAACCAAGCAATAACAAAGCCAATAAAAACAGGAGATATTACTGATAAAAGTGTACCTATAATTTCTAATATATTCCATTCTTTTATTAAGTAAGTTGCAAGTAATATTCCAAGAATAATCACTAAAATCAAAACAAAATTTAATAAATTATTAGAAGTATGAAAAAATCTATTAATAGCTCTATAATCTAATTCATTATCTTTATTTTTACGAAACATCTTAAGACCTCCTTCACAAGAGTTATTTTAACATAAAGTAACAAAAGAGTAAATAACTCTATAATTAGTATAATCCAAAAAGTATAATAAAAAACTATAAATACTAGACAAAAATCTAAATATTTATAGTTTTATTATTTAATTAACTTGCTAGTTGTATTTCAACTTATAACCGGACAGTTTTTAAAATGAATCGAGTAGAGGAAATTAAATAATAGTAATTATTTAATTTGCCCCTCTCACACCACCGTACATACGGTTCTCGTATACGGCGGTTTAATTTGTATTAATATGTACTTTTAAATAATATTCTAGTGGAAACACTAGACCTT
>CASDWO010000088.1 GCA_949284575.1 uncultured bacterium | reverse complement strand
TTCTTATGAAGATTTTTATACATTTTTATTAAGCATGTACTGTTTTGAGTTTGACAATCATTGCACATGCATAGCAGTTAAGAACAACAATAATATACTTTTTGGAAGAAATAGTGATTTTTTGGTATCACTAGAAAAGCTGTATATGAATTGTCTATATAATTTAGATAATGTTTATGCTTTTAATGGAAACACAACAGCATTTATAGAAATGGAAGATGGAATTAATGAGTATGGTCTAGCAGTAGGATTAACGTTTATTTATCCTACTGTAATAAAAGCAGGTTTTAATGCTGGTATGATAGTAAGATATTTACTCGAAAAATGTAAAACAACTGATGAAGCATTATCTTTGCTAAAAAGTATTCCAATCGCATCACAACAAACATTAACTATTGCAGATCGAATTGGTAATATTGTGGTTGTTGAATGTAATTGCGAAGAAATAGAAATAATAAGACCAAATAAAGATGGCAATTTTGTAGTTGCTACTAATGATTTCAATTCTAGTAAAATGAAACATTATAATAATTATGAAGTTGATAATTGGAAAGCAGAAGAACGATATTTTGTTGCATATAACACATTAAAAGATTCAAAGGGCAATTATTCATTTGATTTAGTTAAAGATATTTTATCAGGAAAGTATGGGTTCATGTGTCAATATGATAGAAAAACTGATGCTGATACAGTATGGTCTGTTATCTATGATATTAGAAATAATGTGATTTATAGAGTTGAGGGAAACCCAAAAAGAAAGAAATTTAAACTTGATACAAGACTTAAATTAAAAAGTTAAACTAATCTGTATTTAATCTGTTTTATAAAGTGAATCTAACAACATTTTGGATTTACTTTTTTTACTTACAAAAGTGTAATTTTTATTTTTCTTTATTACTGATATAATTAGTAACGAAGGAGGAAATTACATGGAGATATTAAAATTAGAAAATGTAAAAAAATATTATGGATCTGAAAAAAATATAACTAAGGCAGTCAACGATTTATCTTTAAAAGTAGAAGAAGGTGAATTTGTTGCTATCATGGGTGCTTCAGGTTCTGGTAAAACAACGCTTTTAAATTGCATTTCAACAATAGATGAGGTCACTTCAGGACATATTTATGTCGGTGATAAAGATATAACTGAATTAAAAGAAAAAGAACTAGCAAGATTTAGAAGAGAAAATTTAGGTTTTATTTTTCAAGATTTTAATTTATTAAATACATTAACTATTTCAGAAAATATTTCGCTTGCACTAATTATAAATAAGGAAAATCCGAATGAAGTAGATAAAAAAGTGAAAGATATTGCAAATAAATTAGGTATATCAGAAATACTTAATAAATATCCTTATGAGGTATCAGGAGGACAAAAGCAAAGATGTGCTTGTGCAAGAGCATTAATTAATAAGCCAAAACTTATTTTAGCTGATGAGCCAACAGGAGCGTTGGATTCTAAGAGCAGTAGAATGTTATTAGAAACAATGGAAGAAATGAATAAAAAATTAAATGCGACTATTTTAATGGTTACTCACGATTCGTTTAGTGCTAGTTTTTGTGCAAGAGTATTATTCTTAAAAGATGGAAAGATATTTAACGAAATAAGAAGAGGCGAAAAATCAAGAAAAGAGTTCTTTAATGAAATATTAGATGTATTAACATTATTAGGTGGAGATGTAAGCAATGTTAAGTAAATTAGCCATTCGTAATGTTAAAAGAAGTTTAAAAGATTATATTATTTATATAGTAACAGTAGTAATGGCTTTCTCTTTGATTTTTGCTTTTAACTTTGTATCATTTTCAAAAGAGATCACAGAACTTTCAGCAACAATGGATAATTTAAAGTATGCAGTTATATTTGTTAGTATAATAATTGTCTTTGTAATTGCATGGCTTATCAATTATACAATGCGTTTTATGTTTGAAAAACGTAGTAAAGAGTTTGGTACTTATATGATTTTAGGTATAGAGAAAAAGCAAATTAATCGTTTGTTTCTTTTAGAAAATCTTATTTTAGGAATTATAGCATTTATTATATCTTTCTTTATAGGAATTATTTTTGGAAATATCTTTTCTGCCATAGTAATGAATCTGTTTGAAATGCCTTATCAAATATCATTAAAAATTTCTCTAACTCCTGTATTACTTTCTGTATTATATTTTGTTTTAATTTATACTTTTACTTTATTTAGAAGTAGTCATAGAATGAAGAAAATGAAAATTCATGATTTACTTTATTTAGAAAAGAAAAATGAAGAAAAAATATGGAAAAAGAAAAAATACAGAAATGTTTTGTTTATAATATTTGTTATTATGGGAGCGACTGGATTATATTTATGTGATTATTTCTTTAAAATAATGGAACCCCACATGATGTTATATTTACTTGTGGCAATTATTTTATTGATAATTAGTATATATGGGATCACATTTACACTTGGAGATTTTATTTTAGTTTTTATAAGTAAGAGAAAGAAAATAAAATATAGTAAAGATAATTTGTTTGTTGTAAAAAACTTTGAAGCAAAATCTAAAACAATAGGTATGGCACTAGGAACATTATCTTTATTAATTACCTTAAATTTAATTTGTATGAATATGTCATTTGTTATGAAAGATGCGTATGAGAACAATATAGAGCAACAAGCACCTTATGATATTTTAGTTGAAGGAATGTATAGTGAAGTAGATGAAAGTTGGACTGGAATCGGTGATAATAGAGAAAAAGCATGGGAGTATATAGATTATATCCATCAAAATTATGATATTATTGATGAACTACATTATCAAATATTAACTCTTAAATCCCACCAAGTATCAAAGTACATTGATGATATTGGAGATAATGGTCTATATAATTATGATTCATACTTAAAAGTTTCTGATTATAATAAGTTATTAGAAATGCTTGGAGTAGATACTATTGAATTAAAAGATGATGAGTATTTTGTTACTGGAGATAAAACAGTTGAGGAGTATTTAGAAAAAATAGAAAAATTTAATGAAAAAATTACTATTAACGGTAGAGAACTATCTTTAAAAGGTACAACTATAAAAAATTTTAGATTAGGATGGTCAACAGGTAATAGTTTCATTATTGTTATCCCAGATGATGTTGCTAAAAATATGCAAGTGGTAACAGAACTTTACGTTTTTAATACTAAAAATGAAACAACAGAAGAAGATAACATGAAATTAGAAGCGATAGGTTATTATGAGTTCCCAGATGGTGATTACATTGCTAAATACTTCCCACTTACTGTTAGAGGATATATGGAGGCAATGAATAAATCTGCTATGACAATATTTTCATTTTCGCTTCTTTATATTAGTTTCATATTTATAACAGTAGTTGGTACGATTTTATCTATCCAAACATTAAGTGATTCTAATAAAAATAAATATCAATATAAATTGTTAGAAAAATTGGGAGTTGAAAAAAATCAAATTCATAAAACTATTAGAAAACAAATTACTGCTAATTTCTTGTTCCCAATAATTTATCCAATTATCATTGCCATAATAACTGCATTTTCAATAAATAGATTATTTTATGCAGTAACTAGTGCATCAATGAATTATTTGGTAACAATATTTATAACAATAGGTATATTCTTAGTTATTTATGGAATTTATTATATAGCAACTTATATTACATTCAAAAACAATATTGAAGATGAAAGCTCTAGGTAATGAGCTTTTTTCTTTTAAAATAATAAGGTATAATATTAAAGGATGTTGATTATGAAAGGAGTTTGTTTATGGCAATTTTAATCATAGAAGATGATGAAAGAATTAGAAGTGAATTAAAAGAACTATTAGAAACTCACTCTTATAAAGTTTTGCTGGTAGATGATTTTACTAAAGATATAGTAAAAGAAATAAAAAATATAGATAAATCTTTAATTTTATTAGACGTGAATTTACCTAATGATAATGGTTATGATATTTGCAGGAAAATTAAAAAAGAAGAAAATGTACCCATAATATTTGTTACTAGTATGACAAGTGATGAAGATGAGTTAAAAAGTCTCTTATCTGGTGGAGATGATTACATTACAAAACCATATAACAAAGATATATTACTAGAAAAAATCAAAAGGACATTAAAAATGCAAGATCCTATTAGATATAAAGAAATAAAAGTAAAAGATGTTACTTTGGATTTACACTTATCTATTATAAAAAACGGAGATAAGCAAACTGAATTAACAAGAAATGAATTTCATATTTTATACTATTTCTTTTTAAATCCTGATAAAATTGTTTCAAAAGAGGAATTGCTTGATTATCTTTGGAACGAAAAATATTATTTAGATGATAATATTTTAAATGTTAATTTGAATAGATTAAGAAAAAAATTAGAAGAAATTGATAAGCCTAATTTTATTCAAAATATAAGAGGGAAGGGATATAAGATATGATGAAATACCTAGAAGAAAGAATTGGACTTATTTTACTTTATATTCTTTTCATCTTTATTCAATTTGCATTTGGATATTTACTTGGTTTTGATATTTCTGTTATGTTATCGCTATTTATATTTTGTACGTTATTATTGGTTTCATATCTTATTATTAGTTATAGAAAACTAATAAAACAAGTCCAAAAGATTAGAACATTGACAGATAATTTAGAAGAAAGATATTTGATTGCTGAAGTTTTAACAAAACCTAAAGATATAAAAAGTAGTGCATATTATTATGCTTTGAAAAAAGCAACAAAATCCATGAATGATGAAATATCTAAACTGGAACATAAATATGGGGATTATAAAGAATATATAGAAAGTTTTGTTCATGAAGTAAAAACTCCTATTTCTGCATTACTATTATATTGTGATAATCATAAAGATACTGAACTAAAAAGAGAAGTACAAAAAATAGATAATCTAGTGGAGCAGGTACTTTATTATGCAAGAAGTGAAAATCCAGAAAAAGATTATTTTATTAAAAGTATTAAATTGTCAGACATAGTTCATCAAGTTTTAATGCAAAATAAAGACTACTTTTTAAAACATAAAATATCTATTGAAACAAATAATTTAGACATAGATGTAGCAACAGATGAAAAATGGATTATTTTTGTAATTAATCAAATTGTAAATAATTCTATTAAATATATGGAAAAAGATAAAAAAGTAATTACTTTTGATGCAAGAGAAGATAAAAATAAAGTTATATTAGAAATATTAGATAATGGCTGTGGAATTAAAGAAAGTGATTTAATAAGAGTATTTGAAAAAGGATTTACTGGAAGTGATAGAAAGAAAAGTAGATCAACAGGTATGGGTTTATATCTAGCAAAAAAGGTTTGTAATAAGTTAGGACTTGAAATCAATATATATTCAAAGTACAAAGAAGGGACTAAAGTTGAAATTATTTATCCGAAAAGTAATTTTAATAAAATGGATTAAAGCTACTAATTTAGTAGTTTTTTTAATTTCTATATTG
>CASDWO010000087.1 GCA_949284575.1 uncultured bacterium | reverse complement strand
ACAGTCAAAATAGTCTTTCCCAAAGAAGCATCTTCAGTCGACTCATGCACTTCTTTTAACAAATGAGGAGCAAGTCTACTACCACCATTCGCAATCGTTGACACATACTGAGAAAGCTGTAACGGTGTATATGACTCATATTGTCCCATAACAAAATCAAGTAAATTACCAGAACTAGTATCTTGTTTAGCACCATATCCTAATCCTTCAGATGGTAAATCAATTCCAGTCGCAACACCAAGTCCAAAAGAATGATACATATTACGATAAGTATCAAAAGCACTTTGATTAAAATTAAGCTTCATTCCTCTAGAATACTCTTGTCCATTAACACGAATAGCAGCTTTAAACTGATAAACATTACTACTTTTTGCAAGTGCTGTAATATCGTTAATCCTTCCCAAATTATTAACAGAAGAACATTTCTCAGGCGCACCAGCAATCTTAACACACTCATCTAACATATATTCACCAATCTTTACTGCACCCGTATTATAAGCAACAAGCATCGAAGCACCCTTGACAACAGAACCAGGTGTAATAGGTAATAAAAAGATACTAGTAGTATTATCTATCACTTTATCTCCAACTAACTGTTTAGAAGCCATTGCTAAAATTTCTCCCGTATTAGGATCTTGTATAACAACACTAGAATGATCATAATATTCTGTATTAGGCTCACTCTTAGCCTTCAATACTTGTTCTGTTAAAATTCTCTCTACTTCTTGTTGTAGATTAATATCAATAGATAAGACAATATCATTACCACGTTTTCCCTCTTTCACAAGTTTTAATTCATGAGAATTAACAACCTGATACTCTGCTTTTTCTCCCTTTAAATACTCTTCATACTCTTTTTCAAGATAACTAAGACCAACTCTATCATTTAAAGCATAACCTTTAGCTAAATACTCATCCTTCTCTTCTGCTGGAAGACCTTGCGTAGTCGTAGAAACCGTACCTAAAACACTACGAAAAGTATCCCCGTAAGGATATACTCTCTCCCAGTCTAAAACCGTATTAAAACCATCAAGCTCACTATTATGTTCCGCAATATATGCATATTCTTGATCCGTTGCCTCTTCTTTAATTACCTTCTCATCATAAGTATAACCACGATTTATAAGATAATATAAATAAGCGGCTCTTAAATCTTCTTCCGTAAATGTTGCTAACTCTTCTTCTGTAATTCTCTCAATCTTAAACTCTTCTAAATCCGTAGTACTAAGTTCTCCCGTTTTTACTTTCTCATTTTCTTTCTTAGTAATCTTTTTCTTACACAAATCAGGATATTTCGCAAGATAAAATTCTCTTTTAGCTCGATCTGTCAAACTAGAATAAGAAAGTTCCAAATGTGGAGAAACTAAATAAGCAAGTTCTATCATTCTACTAGTACTAATATTTTTATCTTTCTTATAAGTAATACTTTTAACTGCTTTATTATCTACAATAATATTATAATTTCTATCATAAATTCTCCCTCTAGGAGAACTAGTACCTTCTACTTTAGTATAAGAAAGTTCTTTTAACTCATTCTTATACTCGTCCTTTTTAACTATCATAACAGAATATAATTTAATTCCTACAACACTAAATAACAAAAGAAGAACAACCAAAAAAATAAGAAATCGTCTAGATATAATTTGATTATAATTTATTTTCTTTTCTTTTTCGTTTAATCGTAACGTACTCAAAATCTATCCCTCTTTTCTTAATAATCATTCTATCACATTTTTTTAAACTTATATCATATATTTTAATGAGGTGAAATATGTATAAAGAATTAATAAAAAGTTATATACCAAAATTAACACCTAAACTAATAAAAGAATATGGAAAAAAATTAAATATCTCTCTAACAGACTCCGAAACAATTATATTATACCAATTTATTATGAAAAATTATAGCGAAATTTTGGAAGGAAATGAAACAAGTTTTATAGAATTAAAGAAAAAATTATCCCCTACTCTCTATACACAATTAATAAAACTATATAATGAAAATAAAACAAAATATTTATAATTAATATTAATATTACCACAAGCAATGATATATTCATTTTGAATATATCTTTTTGATAGTAAAAATCCACCCTTAAAAAGCAATGTCATTAACTTAAGAAACACAACCTTAAAAAAGTTGTATTTTTTGTTATAATAAAATTAGGATAAAAGAGGGAAAAATGAAGTATAAGATGTATAATATAAATAAGTTAAAGAAAGAAATTAATGATGATAGTATATATGATAAATGTAGAAAAAAAGATAAGGATTTTACTAGAAATAGGAAATTAACTCCCAAAGATTTAATATACTATTCAATTAATAATAGAGGTAAAACAACGAAAATGGAGCTATATGATTTTATAGAACAATACAATTATGAAAATGTTAGTGATGTGGCATTATTAAAGCAACGAGAAAAATTAAATGAAAATGTTTTTAAAGAATTAAATAAAAATTCTTTAATAGATTTTTATAAATTATTTAAAGACGAAGTGAAAATTTATAAAGGATATATACTTACTGCAATAGATGGAAGCGATTGCGAAATACCTAATACACCAACAACTAGAGAAAGATATAAAAGTATATCAGGTAAAAATGATGGAAAAGTTGCCAGAATAAAATTATCAAACTGTTATGACTTATTAAACCATTATGTTTTAGATACGGAAATAGAAGAATATAAACATAATGAAAACGAATTAGCTCAAAGGCATATGATACAGGTAGAAGAAATTGTTGGTGATTATCCAATCATAAGTATAAGAGATCGAGGTTATTTATCATTATCTTATATGTTTCATAGTGTTATGGAAAATAAAAAATTTGTAATCAGATTGAATCAGCGATATTTTAAACTGGAACAAAAGTTAATGACTACCAATGATGAATGGGTAGAAATCCAATACCAATATGATAGGATTAGAAATTATATAAAAGAAGATGAGGAACTATATAATTACTACGAAAGTGGAAAAACAATAAAAATTAGATTTGTTAATATAGAACTCCCAACTGGAGAAGTTGAAACTATAATGACTAACTTAGAAAGTGATAAATTTTCTACTGATGATATTAATTATATATACCAATTAAGATGGGGAATAGAAACAAGTTATTCTTATTTAAAGGAAAGTATGATGATCACCAATATATCTAGCAGTAAAGATTGTATCATCAAACAAGAAATATATAGTCAAATGATGGTATACAATATAATGCAATCAATAACAAATGATTTAGATACTGAAATAGACCAGAGAAAATATAAATATACAATGAAAATTAATATTAATATGGCGATCGGTTTTGTAAAAAGATTTTTATTAAAAATATTATTAGAAGATAATGAAGAAAAAAGGCAGAAATTATCAGATTTATTATTTGAAAACATTTTAAAGAATATAGTTCCAATTAGAAATGATCGACATTATAAAAGAGATAATGTTCGTAAGAATAAACATCCTATAAATAAAAGAAAATCTATATAAAATTATTATATGTTTATAAACATTTCTTTTTGTCGTAGTAAAATTTACTAATTCATATAAAAAGGAAAAAGATAAATTAAATTATCATAATTTATCTTTCCTTAAGTTAATGACATTGCTTAAAAAGGGTGGTTTTTCTCTGAATCCTATAAGGCTTGACACTGGCAGCTACCATTTGGTAGCTCTTTTAGTCTGCCAATTGCCTTTGTCACTCTTACTTACCCGTAAACGGGTCCTTATATTCCTTCAAACTTCTCTGGTCTTTTATTTTATCCTCTAAATCTTGATTTTGTATATATCTTTTTATTGTATTTTTATTGAGACCTACTGTACTTACATAATATCCTTCAGCCCAAAAATAGCGATTTCCATAATTATATTTTAAATTTGCATGCTCTTCGAAAATCATTAATGAACTTTT